>JBGTNB010000072.1:0-20163 GCA_041743285.1 Gemmatimonadaceae bacterium | reverse complement strand
CCCTCCGTTTCGCGGGTCGAGTCCATCGATCAATACTTGGTTATTCCAGCCGCACCCAGTCCTGCGCCACCCGCCTTGTGGTCGCCCGCCCTCATTCCCGTCCGGCTCGACACGGACTGGTCGGACGAGGCACGGCGAGGCCGCTCGTAGCCGGCGCGTACCTGCTCGCGGACCGCGTCCCACGTTCCATGCTAGCCACGGACCTCGTCGGTCCATCCGTGGCGGAGATCGGTCTCGATCTCATCGAACTTCCTGTCCGCATAGTCGGGGTTTCGGCTCGCGAGGTGGCCGAGCTGGTACGCCGGACGCGAGCTATCGTAGGTGCGGTCGGCCGGCGCGCCCAACGTCTGATAATGCTCGCGGAAGTGCGCATCGTCATCTTCCGACCAATCTTCAGCGGCCGCGCTAGCGTGTCCCACCCACCAGCCGCCTATGGCGCCGGCGAGCGCCCCCACGGCCGCGCCAATTGGCCCTGCCACCAACATCCCTGTGCC
Organism: Gemmatimonadaceae bacterium; assembly: GCA_041743285.1. Classification (GTDB taxonomy): domain Bacteria; phylum Gemmatimonadota; class Gemmatimonadetes; order Gemmatimonadales; family Gemmatimonadaceae; genus JALZIF01. The sequence continues at coordinate 19,669 of JBGTNB010000072.1, read as the reverse complement.
CGCTCCAGCCGCGGCACCACCCAGTCCCGTCGCCGCTCCTGCTGCCGCCTTGGTTGACTTGTCTTCAGTCTCCAGGGGCTCGTCGGCCGCGATACGCTGCTCTCTGGCAGTATGTGCCTCACGCGACGCCGTATGCGCCGGATCGTTCAGATGAAGTTCGTCATCCTTCGCCATTTGATCCTCCCCATGGGTTCGCCCAATGCTCGCGCAAGATGGGGACCGGAGCGCCGCGGGGCGCCTTGACATCGGACGGCCGCGCCTGTCCCGTTCCACCAATGGCAACGGACATTTCCATCGGGACGCAGGGGTGGAACTACGACGCCTGGGTAGGTCCGTTCTACCCGGCTGGTACGCGCTCCATCGACTACCTGAGCATCTACGCCCGTGCGTTCGGAACCGTGGAGGTGGATTCCACCTTCTATGCGGTACCCCCGGCCAAAACCGTGCGCGGCTGGGCGGAGCGAACGCCGGACGGTTTTACCTTTGCGCTCAAGATGCCGCAGGAAGTAACGCACGAGCGACGTCTCCGCGGCGCCGATTCGGCCGCTGCGCTCTTTTTCGAGCGTGCGCGGGAGCTTGGCGACAAGCTTGGCCCCATTCTGCTGCAAATGGGGCCAGACTTCACTCCGGCGGAACTGCCGGCGCTGCGCGATTTTTTACCTCTCCTTCCCGTTGACCTTCGGCTAGCGATCGAGTTTCGACACGCCGACTGGATTCACGATGACGTGCTCACGCTGCTCGCCGAGCATAACGTCGCACTCGCGTTGAGCGATGGGCGGTGGATCCGTCGCGAGGTGCTGCTTCCCCTGGTCGCTCGCCCGACGTCGAATTTCATCTACCTGCGGTGGATGGGTGCCAATCGCGATATCGTAGACTACTCGCGCGTTCAATTCGACCGAAGACGCGACCTCGAAGCGTGGGCATTGGCGCTGGCGACGGTTCCACGCTCGGTCACCAAAGTATATGGTTACGTGAACAACCACTTCGCTGGACATTCGCCCGACTCTGCGCGCCATCTACAAAGTTTACTTGGCCAGCGCACCGTCGAGCCGAGCGAGATGGGGGAGCAGATGAGTTTGTTTTGATTGCGGAGCTGCGTGAGATGAGAGATGCGAGATGCGAGGGGGATTCGCCCTTCGCCCCTCGACCCGCGACCCCCGACCCCCGACCCCCGATGCCCTCCAACCCCATCCGCTCGCTCTGGGACCGCTGGCACTCCAAGCCCGGAGGAAAGCGTGTGTTTTCGCTAGTGCTGGGACGGATGGTGCCATACACCGGGTCGATTCGGCCCCGGGTAGAGGAGTTGCGCTCTGGCTACTGCCGAATCGTTATGCATGACCGGCGGGCGGTGCGGAATCACCTCGAGTCGGTGCACGCGATTGCCCTCGCCAACCTGGGCGAGGTCACCTCGGGGCTTGCCATGATCTACTCATTGCCTGGCGAAGCACGAGGAATCGTCACAGCGATTTCCGTTCAGTATCTGAAAAAGGCGCGCGGTACCCTCACTGCCGAGTGCAACACAGGTCAACCCGACTGGCGGACTCCCGCCGAGCATGCGGTGACGGCGGAGATCCGTGACGAGGCCAACGATGTGGTTTGCAAGGTCACGGCAACGTGGAAGCTTGGTCCTCGCAAGTGATTGCTCAAATCACCCTGCCTGACTCGCCGGGTCGATGAGAGGTCGCCAGTGGGTTGCGCTGTTCATCGGCGTCATCGCGGCCGCGGTGTGCATTAGGCTCGGTTTCTGGCAGTTGACCCGGGCGTCGGACAGGCGTGCCTATAACGACACGGTCCACGCGCGCACCGCGTCACCGCCCGTTCCGTTGTCTGAGCTCGCCCTGCCCGGAGATTCATTGCAATACAAGCGCGTTCTGGTGCGTGGTCAGTGGGACTACGAACACGAGATAGCGCTCACAGGCCGCAGCCACAACGGCTCGCCAGGCGTGCATATCATTACGCCAATCGTCCCCAACGGCATCGACAACGCCATTCTCGTCAATCGGGGTTGGGTGTATGCCCCTGACGCCGCGGTCATCGACTTCGAGCGCTGGCGCGTGGAGGATAGCGCAGCCTTCATAGCCTACGTCGAGTTGTTCCCGGCGTCGGCTGACGGGGACCCTCGCTCCACCCGATCTCCGCGCAGCTGGCACCGGCTCGATACCGCGGCGATTGCCCGCGAACTACCGTATCCCCTCGAGCCATACTACGTCGTCGCGCTCCCTGACAGTGGGGCATTGCCGGCGGCCGACCGCCCGGCGCGGCTCGGCATCCCGGCCATCGGTACCGGACCGCACCTGTCCTACGCCGTACAGTGGTTCGCCTTCGCCACGATTGCACTCATAGGCTCGGCAATCCTCATTTGGCGCGACCGGCGCATCGGTTGAGAATAGCCGCGTGACGTTCGGAGGCGTTTTTGCGTGGCTCAAGGAACAGCGCCGAGTGTATACTCTCTATATTCTGGGGCGGTGCGCCTTCCCGCGCCGGGCGTACGGGAAGTAGCGGGTAGGTGGACCCGAACCAATCTCCACGAGATTACATCCATGGCCGATTCCTCCCAGGCTCTCGCTTCCGAACAGGAAGCGCGCGACGTCGCCGAGGACGCGCGCGAAGAAGAGTGGACGCAGCCGAGCTTCGTTCGCGAGCTATTCCTCGGCCGCTTTCGATATGATCTGATTCATCCGCATCCGCCTGACGACCCAGCGGAGATAGCGCGTGCCCGGCCGTTCATGAACCGGCTACGTGAGTTCCTCGAGCGGTACCCCAGCGACGAGATCGATGAGACCGGGCACATTCCGGAGCCGCTCGTGCAGGAGCTTCGCGACATGGGCGCTTTCGGAATCAAGATTCCAAAGGAGTACGGCGGACTCGGGCTTTCCCAGACGAGCTACATTCGCGCAATGGCGCTGGTGACGTCCAAGGACGGCTCACTTACCGCCCTGCTCTCCGCTCATCAATCGATCGGATTGCCGCAGCCGCTCAAATTGTTCGGCACCGACGCCCAGAAGGAGCAGTACTTCCCGCGCATGGCCAAGGGCTCGATTTCGGCGTTCGCACTCACGGAAGTCGACGCGGGCTCCGATCCTGCCAACATGCGCACTACTGCCACGCCGACCGCCGACGGCAAGCACTACGTCATCAGCGGTGAAAAGCTCTGGTGCACCAACGGAACTCGCGCCGAGCTTCTCGTGGTGATGGCACGCACGCCTGACGTTGTGGTTAACGGCAAGGCGCGCAAACAGATCACTGCCTTCATCGTGGAAACGGCGTGGCCCGGGGTCTCGATCAAGCACCGCTGCCATTTCATGGGGCTCAAGGCGATCGAAAATGGGGTAATCGCTTTCGACAATGTGAAGGTGCCGGCCGAGAACATTCTGTGGGGGGAAGGGAAGGGACTCAAGCTGGCGCTCATCACTCTCAACACCGGCCGCCTGACGTTGCCGGCCAGCGCCGCCGGCGGCGCCAAGACCATGCTCGAGATGTCCCGCACCTGGGCTGAGCAGCGCGTGCAGTGGGGGGCGCCGATAGGCAAGCATGAAGCGATTGCGCAGAAGCTCGCCAGCATGGCCGCGTACACGTTCGCCATGGAGGCGATCGCCGAGCTTTCGAGCGCTCTTGCCGAAAAAGGTGAGTACGATATCCGCCTCGAGGCGGCGATCGCGAAGATGTACAACACGGAGGCCGGTTGGCGAATCGTCGACGACGCCCTCCAGATTCGGGGCGGACGGGGCTACGAGACGGCCAGCTCGCTCGAGGCTCGCGGCGAACAGCCCTTCCCCATCGAGCGCGGGATGAGGGACTTCCGCATCAATCTCATCTTCGAGGGTTCTTCCGAGATCATGCGGCTGTTCATTGCGCGTGAGGCGGTTGACCACCACTTCAAGACTGCGTTCGATGTCGTGAATCCCAAGGCGAGCTCCAAGGAAAAGTGGGCCGCTCTCGCCCGTTCGGCCAAATTCTACCCGAGCTGGTACGCTTCCAGGTGGTTAGGCGCCGGCCGCTTCAAATCCTACGATGCTCCCGGCAGGCTGCCGCGCCACCTGCGCTACATCGAAGGGACCACCCGAAAGCTCGGCCGTGCAATATTCCACGCGATGGTTCGCCTCGGCCCCAAGCTCGAGAAGCGGCAGATGGTGCTCTTTCGCGCGGTCGACATTGGCGCAGAGCTGTTTGCGATGTCGGCAGCGTGCAGTCGCGCGCAGATGCTTTCGGAGCGCGGCGAGAAGAACGCGGTGGTGCTGGCCGACCTCTTCTGCCGGGAATCGAAGCTCAGAATCGCCGACTCGTTCCGCAATCTCTACGGCAAGAACGACGGCCCGCTGTACAAGACTGCGCAGAAGGTGATGGCCGGCGAGTTCGCCTGGCTGGAAAGCGGCATTATCGGAATTCCCGACTTCACGCCAAAGTCAGGCGGCGTGCCGTCCGGAGCTACGGTGCCGGAAGAGGAAGCGGCGGGAGTCGGAGACTGACGCGGCGCTGATCTTCGAAGTGCGAAGGGCGAAAGAAGTGCGAATTGCGAAGGGCGAAAAGAAGTGCGAAGGGCGAAGGGCGGAGGGCTAAAGAAGTGCGAGGGGCGAGATGGGATTCTCGTCCCTCGTTTCACTCTGTACTGGTGCGAGGCGCGTTATGCGGCGCCCGGCGAGCGTTTGAGTTTCTATCGCTCGCTTCCGAAGGCCGTATACCCCTCATCGGCGACCGCCTCGGCGAGCGCATCCTCGCTCACTCTTTCGGGGTCGTAGTCTACTGTTGCCGAGCCGATTTCCACCGATTTGACCGTCGTGGCAGGCACCTTCTCCAGCGCCTCGCGCACCGCGCGGACGCAGTGCTGGCAGGTCATGCCCTCGATCGTCAGAGTAACGGTTCTCAATTGGAGCTCCTTTTCAAGATGAGAGATGCGAGATGCGAGAGAAACTCAGCGCGGAAAGTGCGCTGTCAGTTCTCGCAACTTGCTCCACTCATTTTTTTTTTTTTCGCAACTCGCACTTCTCATTTCGACTCGATGCTAGTAACAGTCCCTAGCCCAATACCGCTGCCGCCACGCTCAGGTAGATCGTGATTCCGGCAATGTCCACGAAGCTGGAGACGAACGGTGAGGATGCGATTGCAGGATCCCAGCCAAGCTTGATGAATATCAGCGGCAGCGTCGCCCCAACTACGGTGCCGGTGAGAACCACTGCCATCAACGTCACCGCGATCACCGTCGCAACGTCGCCCGGCTGGCCCCACATGATCGCGCGGGCGTAGCCTATCGCCCCGAGGAACGCTCCGAGTACCAGGCCTTGCCCTGCTTCGCGCGTGAGCACCCGCATCGCCTGACGCATCTGAACGTCGCCGACCGCGAGCGCACGGATGATCAACGTCGCCGACTGCGAGCCGGAGTTCCCCCCGGAGCTGATGATCAGCGGGATGAAGAAGATGAGTGCGGCGGTCGCGGCGAGTGTGTGCTCGTAGTGACGCATGGCGGTGCCCGTGAGCATCTCCGCCATGAATAGCAGAACCAGCCAGCCAGCTCGCTTGCGGGCGATGTTCCAGAACCCTGTCTGAAAGTACGGTCCCTCCAGGGGCGCGACGCCGCCCAGCATCTGCATGTCTTCCGTCTGCTCGGCCTCCATGGCGTCGATCACGTCGTCGACCGTAACCACACCGACGAGCCGTCCGCCGGAATCGATCACCGGGACCGCGACCAAATCGTATTTGCGAGTGAGTTGTGCGACCTCTTCGCGGTCCACCGCAGGCGACACACTCACGATGTCCGCCCATGAGATGTCGCGAATGCGCGCGCCGGCGGGCGCAGCCAAAAGTTCGCGAAGCGTGAATACCCCTTGCAGCTGACCATCCTTGTTCGTCGCGTAGATGGTGTACATCGCTTCACGGCGGCCTAATCGGGCAACCGCCCGGACCGCTTCCAGAGCTTCCTCGACGGTGAGATCCTCGGACACGGAGACGAACTCCGTTGTCATCAGCCCGCCGGCGGAATCGGGCTGGTAGGCGAGAAGTCGCTCGGTCTCGCCACGCGCCGCAGTCGGTATTTCAGAGAGTATTTGTCCGGCGCGCTCTTCCTCGAGGTCTTCGAGTACGTCGGCTCGGTCATCCGGCGTCATCTCGCTGACGAGTGCCGCCGCCTCACGGGTGGTCAGCCTCTCCAGCACCTCGGTGCGCAACTCTTCGTCGAGGTATTCGAGTACGTCGGCAGCTCGTGCCGGAGGGAGCGCACTCAGCAGCGCGGCGACGCGCTCTCGGGGTAGCGCTTCGGCTATGTCGGCGAGGTTGGCCGGGTGAAGCTCCTCGGTCTCGGCAGCGACATCGCCCGGCGCCTCCTCGAGCATTGCGAGGATATCCGGAGCAAGGAGTGCCGCGACAGGGCGGTCGTCCTGGTGGTGTGGCGTCATCGCACGTTCTCGCGGAAACCTGATTCGATGCCGCCCGTAGGAGAGCGTGGGCCGGCAACGGGCGCGTGAAGTTAGCGGCAGCCTGCATGCTCGAACAAGGCAATGACGGAGGTCGCCGAAATGCGGCATCCAAACCATCGGCCCCAACGCTTTGTCCTACACGCAGGCCGCGGGTCCTGGCAGCTCGCGGTGAGTCAGTCGATCACCGATGCTGTCATCCACCCCGAGGTCGAGATGCGGGCAGAACTCGCGTTCGCCGTTTCAGCGGCGCTCCTTCCGTTTGCCACCGCTTTCGGACAGGACACACAGAATACGTCGTTAGGCCGCATCGCGGGAAACGGCATGTCCGCGGCGACCGCCGCCTCGGCCGCGCGAGCCCCGAGTGCCCCTGTCATCGACGGGATTCCCGGCGACGCGGCATGGGCCGATGCGCCGGTGATCGATCAGTTCCTCGAATACGAGCCTAACGAGGGCGCCGAAACCCGCTTTCGCACCGAGGCCCGCGTACTCTACGACGACCGCAATCTGTACGTGCTCGTCCGAATGTTCGATCCCGCACCCGACAGCATCGTTTCGCAACTGGCGCGTCGCGATGTGCGGGTCTACTCCGAGCACATCAAGCTGGTCATCGATTCCTACAATGACGGGCGCACCGCCTATCAATTCGCGCTCAATCCGGCGGGCGTAAAGCGCGACTTCTACGTCCACGGCGACGTGAACGAGGATCCGTCGTGGGATGCGGTCTGGGACGGCGAGGCGACAATCGACTCCCTCGGCTGGACGGCAGAGTTCAGAATACCGCTGAGCCAGATTCGATTCGCCAACCGGGCCGAGCACACGTGGGGGCTCATGATCGTGCGCGATGTCGCCAGGACCGGCGCTCGCATAAGCTGGCCGCTCTACCGGAGGAACCAGCAGGGATACGTCTCGCAGGCCGGCGAGATAACGGGGATCCGCGATCTCCCTTCTCCCCGCCGCCTCGAAATCTCGCCGTATCTGGTCACCAAGAACGTGACCGTCCCCGAGGCCGGGGGCTTCGGGCACGAGACGCAGTTCACCGGAGGCGCCGATCTCAAGTATGGGCTGGCCTCCAACCTGACTCTCGACGCGACGATCAATCCGGACTTCGGGCAGGTCGAGGCAGATCCCGCCGTGCTCAACCTCTCCGCATTCGAGACGTTCTTTGAAGAGCGACGGCCTTTTTTCCTCGAGGGAACCGGGATCTTCAACTTCCGGGTGAATTGCGGTGACATTGATTCGGGATGCACGGGCCTCTTCTACTCGCGTCGTATTGGACGGACCCCGCAGCTGGGCGACATCTACCCGGACGCGGCCAATCCACTCTCGACGACCATCGTCGGCGCGGCAAAACTCACCGGCCGCCTGTCGAATGGTATGTCGATAGGCTTGATCGATGCCGTAACGCAGGCCGAGCATGGCCCGCTCGATCAAACGATAGAGCCTCTGACCAACTATGCGGTCGTCCGCGTACAGCAGGACTTGAACGATGGGCAGAGCGGCATTGGGCTCATGTTGACCGGAGTGAACCGGCAGATCGATGAGTTCAGCGAAGGCTACCTCAGGCAGAACGCGTACGCCGGAGGTGTGGACGCGCGGCACCGCTTCTTCGATCGGAACTACGAGCTCGCCGCCATGGTTTCGGCAAGCCGGCTCGCCGGCACCGAGGAAGCGATAGATCTGCTGCAGCGATGCACCGGATTCGGCTGCACGCATAATTACGAGCGTCCCGATGATGACGTTCACTATGATCCGACCCGAACTTCACTGAGCGGTAATGCGCAACGTCTCTCCATCAGCAAGTTCGGCGGCGGAGCGACGCGCTTTCAAACCGTCTACCAGCGATACTCGGCGGGCTACGACATCAACGATCTCGGTTTCCTCTCGCGCGACGACCACCAGATGTTCCGCAACTGGTTTGCCTTTTCTCTCAACCAGCCGACGTCCTTCTACCGGCGTGCTCAGATAAACTTCAACCAATGGACGGAATGGACGGCCGACGGCCTTCCGATGCAGTTCGGCTTGAACCAGAACAGCCACGTACAGTTCCCCAATCAGATGTGGGCGCATCTCGGATTCAATTACAACCCCGAATGGGTTACCACGTTCGACGATCGGGCGGCGCGCGGCGGACCGGCCGTCCGCAAGTCGTCCAGCACCTCCGTCTGGGCCGGCATCGAAGGCGATGGCCGCAAGCGCATAACGCCGTTCCTCTGGTTCGGGGGCGGCCTGAGCGACGACGGGAACTCCAACTACTGGTACGCCGAGCCGACGATGACCATCCGCGCGTCGAGCCGCTTCGATGTTCGCCTGGGCGCGTACTATGAATCGTCGGCGAACGACAATCAGCACCGCGGCAACATTCAGGATGCGAGCGGTACACACTTCACCTTCGCGCGCCTGAAGCAGAACACGTTCAGCCTGACGTCGAGGCTCAACTTTACAGTCACGCCCACGCTGTCATTCCAGTTCTACGGCCAGCCGTTCATCTCGACCGGCACTTATTCAGATTGGCGAGAGCTCGATGATCCGCGCGCGGAGGAATACGCCGATCGCTATCAGGCGTTCGCCGGTGGCGACCCCGGTGGATTCAACTTCAAGCAGTTCCAGTCGAATTCGGTGCTGAGATGGGAGTACCGCCCGGGATCGACGCTCTTCCTCGTGTGGTCGCAGGGCCGGGAAGCGTTCGCTCCCGATGCGGCGGAATTCGAGCTCCGGCGCGACACGAGGGATCTGTTCCGCCAGCATCCGGACAACACGTTGCTGCTGAAGGTGTCGTACTGGTTCAATCCCTGAGGGAAGCGGGGAGCGGGAAGCGGGAAGCGGGAAGCGGGGAGCGGGATGCGGAAGGTGGGAGGCGGGAAATGGGAAACGGGAAACGGGAAATGTTGCTGAAAGATAGAGTCTGCCGCCGTTTCCCGATTCCGCTCCCGCTTCCCGCTTCCCGCTTCCCGCTTAGTGCAGGCGTCGTGCGTCCTCCTCCAGCTCCACGACCTCGAAACCGGCTACGGCTACCGCCTCACGTAAGGCATCGGCGGTGGCACGGCCATCGTGTACGATCGTGGCAGTGCCACGCGCGATCTCGTAACGTGAAATGCCGGGGACCATCGCCAGCGCCGTCTCGATAGCGCGCGTGGCGTGGATTGTCGTCATACCCGGAATCGTCAGGCGTGTGATCACGGAAGCGAGGTGCGGCGGTAGTCCACCCGCTCGCCGGTGCTGCGGACGCGGCCGAGCAGGGCGAGCCCGTCCCAGGTGAGCTCCAGCACATCGACCGTGTCGGTGACGAACTGGCCGCGAAGAAGCGCCAGCGTCAGCCGGCTCTGCGAGTCGAGCGTGCCGATCAAGCCGTGCGACCCGCTGATGAAGCTCCCACTCCACGTTCCGCTCACCTGTTGGGTCCCCGATACGACGCCCGACTCCACGTACAGCGTGAATCCCGACGGCGTAATACTCGGCGGACCGGCGAATCGCTGGTATCGCGCTTCCAGCGGATCGTCGATGTCGGCGGTTACGCTCATCGACCGGCTGCGCAGCATCACATACGAGCCGAATACTCCAATGCCCCCCTCGAGGTGGTTGATCAGCCCGCTTCCGGTGAGCGGGTTGTTCTGGGAGCGAAAGTAGTCGTAATAGTTTTCGTCTACCGCTCCGACGGTGACTGTCTGTCGAAATCCGGGAACGAACGTGGCCGGCAGCCCCTCGGTGAAGAAGTTACGCAACGTGCCGGCGATCAGATACTCCAGACTGTCGACGAACACGGTCAACGGTCCACGCGGTGAATCCATTCGAACCACATAACGATGTGCGAGCGGCACCTCCCCCCATGCGAAGAACAGCGAATCGCGGTCGCGGTTGAACGGCCGCAGCGACGTATCGAGAATGTGCGGCACCGCAATGGGTACGGTGGTCTGCCCGGTCACGATCACGCCATCGGGGGTCTCCACGTGCAAGGAATAACTTTCCCCCGGTTCAACGAGCAGCCAGTCCGGCTGATCGGCCGTCTTCGGGGCGTTGCGGAAGCGATAGACGCCCGCGCCCTTTCCATCAGAGCGTGTCGTAATGTCCTCTATCGCGGTCGCCGATTCCCCGCTGGACGAGGTGACGACGACGAGTGCGCCTGACACCGGCACGCCGCCGCCGCTCACGATCGGGTCGTTCGGGTCCGGCGTCTGCTCCCGAATCTGCACGCGCCCCGAGAGCAGCTCCTCGACGAGAATGGTCTGCGTGGCCGGCTGCGGATCGAGGACGGCGTGCACGATCACCTCGCGCCGCCCGACACCGATCGTCTTCTCGTCGAATTCGCAAGAAGCCAGAACGAGAGACAGGGCAAGGACGGCAAGACGGAAAACGGCGCGGGGCACCGCATTTCCCTTTTCCCGTTTCCCATTTCCCGTCTTGCCGACCCCGCGGCGCACCGCGCGCACCCCGCTCACCACTCCACCGTCACGCCGAGGGTGGGGAGGATCGGGAACTGGGAGATCGCCTCGCTGGTCGGCGGATTGGCTTCGTAGTCGAAGGTGTAGATCCACACATTACGCCTGTTATAGGCGTTGACGAGCTGCAGATACGGTGTGATCGTGGTGCGCCGCCTCACGAAGGTTCGCGATACAGCGAAATCCAGCCGGTGATAGGCCGGATAGCGTGAGGAGTTGCGCTCACCACCGATGTGGTTCGTCTGGCGGTCGGCGCCAGCCGGGTCCCAGGTCTGTCTCACCGGATCGTATACCCGGCGCACGAGCTGCCCCTCGATAGGCGTGAACGGTGTGCCAGTGCCGAACCCGAATCGCCCGCTCAACACGTAGTCGCCGGCCGTCCGGTAAGTGGCGATCAGATTGAGATTGTGCCGGCGGTCCTGGGCGGGCGCGTATCGTTCGCCATCCTTTATCCGATGATTCATCGTGAAGGTGTAGGCCAGCCAGCCGCTGAGCCGTCCGAGATCCAGCTGCCTGACGAGCAGGTCCAGGCCGTACGAGCGTCCCTCCACGTCGCGGAATTCGTCGCCTCTCACGGTCGGATCATCGGCGGGATCTGGCTCCACCAGGCGATCGTACTCCTTCAGAAACGCTTCCACCCTCACGTATCGGGCGTCGCTCAACCAGGACTCGGCGCCGAGCACGGCGTGCGTGGCCAGCGATACCGGTATGTGCTCATCGGCAGAGACCCAGAAATCGAAGATCCGCACCGGCAGATCCTCATCCCGCACCGCGTGCAGCCACTGCGCGTACCGACCGCCGGCGGCCGTTACGGCAAAGTCGGGTGTAAGGAAATACTTCAATGCAACCCGCGGCGAGATCCCGGTCCACCCCGCGTCGCTCACCTGCTCGGCACGCACGCCGATGCGGGCCAGCAGCGAAGGCGTCACGCGCCAGAGATCCTCGGCGAACACCGCGAGCGTCGTCGGCTGCTGCTCCAACTCGAACAGCTTGGCGCTCAACTGTTCCGAAAAGATGTCGTATGTCAGGTTATGGCTGACGAGCTCGTAACCGACCGCGGGCGTGTGCTTCCGGCCGCTTCGTGTGAGCGAACCGGCAAGGCGCAGGTCGAGCACGCGGTTCTCGAATCGCAGTCCCCCGTCGCCCAGATCGAGCGACGTGCCGAAGTGCGACACGCTTGCCCGTTGAATCAGCGTCGCACTGTCTCCGAACAGGCGGCGCACCGGCAGGTTGAGAGTTACGCCGGCCAGCGCGTTCCCCCAGTCGAACACCAGATCACCGCCGCCAAGGTTGGTCGAATCATCGAGGCTGGCGAAATTGCCGTCCAGCACGTCCTTGCCGGCGTACGCGGTCAGCGAGATGGTCCCGCCACCGCCGAGCACGCGCAGCAGATGCAGCTGGGCGTCCTGAAAATGATAGGGAAAGCCCTCGTCGCGGAACTGCCTTGCAAGCAGGTCGGCGTAGGTGCGGCGAACCGCCACGTTCCAGCTCGTGCGGCCATCGCCTGGCGCTCCGCCAAGCATCAAGGAACTGGATAGCAGGGAAAGGCCGGCCGAGCCGTGAACTCCGGCGCGCGCTTCCTCCCGGCTGTCGACATCCAGCACGCTCGATAGGCGCCCGCCGTACCGGGCGCCGAATCCTCCAGCATTCAGATCGGCGCGCTCCACCGCATCGTCGATGAACGTGCCGAAAAGGCCTCCAAGGTGGAACGGGTTGTATACGGGAATGCCATCGAGCAGCACGAGGTTCTGGTCGGACTCGCCGCCGCGCACGTTGTATCCCGCGTCGTAGTCGTTGCGCGCCAGCACTCCGGGGAGCAGCTGCACCACGCGCAGTACGTCGGCCTCGCCCACCCCCGGCAGCTGCGACATCGTACGGCTCGTTATTGAGAAGGCGCCGACATCCGGCGTCTCATCGAACAACCGCCGCTCCCGGGAGCGCTGGGCCTCGGTCTGTACCGGCGCCAATTCCACCGGCAGCGCCTCCAGGATGATGCGCAGCTCGACGACGGCGCCAGCGGTCACCATCGTCTCGGTGGCGAAGGGCCGGTGCCCGAAGGCGATCGCGCGCACCGACGTGCTGCCGGCCGGGATTCCCTCGAGCTCGAATCGCCCATTGTCGTTGGAGAGCACGCGGCGTCCCGCCGCTTCGATGGTTGCGCGGATTATGCCCTCGCCGGTGGCGGCGCTGATGACGACACCGCGAATCGTGCCGGTAGCGCCCTGAGCCTCAATGGTGCATGCGCCGCCGGCAGCGGCGTGCATTGCAGCGGAAAACGAGAGTAGAACGACCCGGCGGACAAGGAGTTGGTTCATCGGAGTTCGTTATGGGATAGCGGCAAGCGTGCCCGCATTAAGGACCGCACCTCCGCAACCAAGATGCGTACCTAACGTTTCTGGTAGCGGTGCGTCCGCCAGAACGGGGCCGGCTGCAGTCCCGACACCTTGGCGCGCACGGTTACGGACTCGCCGCTATCGAACGTTGCCGTGTCGGTGTACGGGCCATATGGTGCACCTACCGGGTAATCGATGAGCAGGTGCGCGCCCGCTTCGCGATAGCTCAGTACCAGCGTATCGGATTCCTCGGGTTGAGGACCCGATCCCGCGGTGTGCCATCGCGTGCGCTGTACGAGAGACAGGCGGCCGCGACTCAGCACGCGAATCTCGCCTCCCGTTAGAAATAGAGTATCCGGCGTCATATTTATGAATTCGAGAAGCGGCAGCTGCGCGCCGCTGACGGACACGAGATCGAATACTCCGTTGAAGCCTGAGCTCCCGGTGGGAGAATCTCCGCCGCACGAGAGCGCACCGGGTAGCAAGAACAACAGGGCGAGCGATCGACGCATGTGAGAACGGTGTCTGTCTAATTCAGGTCTTGGCGCAGCGCTCGTCAAGAGTTGCCTCGAAGGATCGAATACGAGCGGGGTGGTCCCGAAATGCTCCAAAACGGTCTGCGGAGCGAGCGACCGTGCACGGCAGCTTCACGGAGCACACCTAACGCCTCTGGTAGCGGTGAATCCGACGGGTAAAGCCGGCCTGTACGATCCGAACACTAGACTGAACCACTATCGCCGTTCCGTCGAATTGCGCCGTGTCCGTATAAGGGCCGTGCGGAACGCTGTTCGGGTAATCGATGAGCAGCTGCGTTCCCGACAGGCGATAACTCGTGATCACCGTATCCCGCTGTTCGGACTGCGGGCCACCGACTCTGCGGTGCAGACGCAGGCGCTGCACCTGCGACAGCCGTCCCCGGCTTAGCGCCCGAATTTCGCCGCCGGTGACGAATAGTGTATCCATGCTCGGGTATATGGCTTCGAGGCGGGGCAGCATCGCTCCATCGACCGTCACGAGATCGAAGGTGCCGGAAAAGGTGGAACTCTCCGTGGGTGAGTCGCCCCCGCACGAGAGCAAAGGGCACAGCAGGCAGAACAGGGCGAGTGGTCTTTGAATAGCGGGGAGGAGGGGCATCGGCTAATTCAGGGTCCCGCACGGGACTCGTCAAGGGTCGCGTTGACGCTCCACGGCATCCTGATGATCTTGCTGGACCCTCATGCCCGCAAAATGACCAGCATCGCCTTTCTTGGACTCGGCGCGATCGGCACGCCGATGGCCACGCATCTCGCGCGGACGTTCCCGCCGCTTTCAGTCTGGAACAGGACCAGCGCCCGAGCCACCGAGTTTGCGGCCGCGCATGGAGCAGCCGCGGCGAAGACGCCAGCCGATGCGGCGCGTGAAGCCGATATCGTGATCACCTGCCTTCCCACGTCTCATGAGGTGGAGTCGCTCCTCGAGGGCAGCGACGGACTGCTTTCCGCAATGCGCCGCGGCACGCTGCTGCTCGACTGCACCTCCGGAGATCCAGCGGTGGCCAGGCGCACCGCCGCCCGGCTGGCCGAACGCGAGATCGGCTTTGTGGATGCTCCGGTCAGCGGCGGGACCAGCGGTGCGGTGGCGGGAACTCTCACGGTAATGTGTGGCGGAAGTCAAAAGGCAGTGGCAACCGCCGAGCCGGTGCTGCAGGCGTTCGCCAGCAAGATCGTGCACTGCGGGGAGATCGGTGCCGGCCACGCGGTCAAAGCGGTCAACAACGCCCTGCTCGCCGTTCATATCTGGAGCACCGCCGAAGGATTGGCCGCGCTCGTGGCAACAGGCGTACAGCCTGATGTCGCCCTGTCCGTGATCAATTCGTCGAGCGGCCGAAGCAATTCGTCGGAGAACCTGTTTCCGTCGAGAGTGCTCAACGGCGCATTTCCGCGCACCTTTCGCCTGGCGCTGCTTGACAAGGACACGGGAATTGCCGCGCAGGTGGCCCGTGCCGCGAAGGTGCCGTCGCCCCTTCTCCAGCTTGCGGCGGAGATGTTCCGCATTGCCCATAACGAGCTAGGCGAGGAAGCCGATCACGTGGAGGCGGTGCGCGTGGTGGAGAGGATGGCCGGGGTCGAAATTCGCGTCGCCGGAGGCCCGGCGTGACCGGTACGGCGTCCGGTCGTGGCGTGCGTGCGCCGCTCGACCTCGCGAAGGTGCGTCTGGCATTTCCTGCTCTCACGCGAGATCACGATGGTACACCGGTGGCGTACTTCGACGGGCCGGGCGGCACGCAGGTACCGCGGGCGGTGCCGGAGGCAATGACGGATTACCTGCTGCGGCATAACGCCAACACGCACTGGGCGTACCCCACCAGCATCGAAACCGACGCAATGCTCTGGAAGTCGCGTGAGGTACTCGCCGACTTCCTCAACGCTTCGCCGCACGACATCGCGTTCGGCGCCAACATGACGACCCTCACCTTTCATCTTGCCCGCGCCATCGGCCGTCGGCTCGGACCTCTCGACGAGATAGTGATTACCGAGCTGGATCACCACGCCAACGTTGCGCCGTGGCAGGCACTTGCGCGGGAGCGCGGAATCAAGCTGGTAACCGTGCCGCTCGATACGGGGACTGGCGCCCTCGATCACTCCGCCTTGATGCGCGCGATCGGCCCGCGCACGCGTGTCCTCGCTATCGGAGTTGCCTCCAACGCACTCGGCACCATCACCGATGTGCGAGAAGCGGCCGCCAACGCACGGGCTCATGGCGCCATGATCTTCATCGATGCGGTGCATTACGCGCCACACGAGCTCGTAGATGTTCAGACCATGGAATGCGATTTTCTCGGTTGCTCCGCCTACAAGTTCTACGGCCCTCACCTCGGAATACTCTACGCGCGAAGCGAGGTGGCGGCCCAACTCGATCTGCCGCGGCTCGAGCCCGCCCCCAGCGACCCTCCGGAGTCGCTGGAGACGGGGACCCAGAATCACGAGGGCATCGTCGGCGCGGCAGCGGCGGTGGAATGGATCGCTTCAACTGGCAATCCGGCCGGCACCCGCCGCCAACGCCTGGCAAGCGCCTATCACGAGACGCGCGCCAGAGGCGAGGCGCTGCTCGAGGCGATGTGGGATGGGTTGGCCCGCATCGATGGAGTGACGCTCTACGGCGCTCCGCCAGGGACTCCTCGCACGCCAACCGTCGCGTTCACCGTCAAGGGCGCTGCATCAGAAGCGGTGGCCAGACACCTGGCCGCGCGCGGCGTATACGCATCGCACGGCGACTTCTACGCCGCCACTGTCATCGAGCGCTACGGCCAGGCTGCCGAGGGAGTGGTGCGCGCCGGTTGCGCCATCTATACCAGCGGCGAAGAAGTCGAGCGCCTGCTCGAGGCGGTCAGGACGGTTCCGCGCTGACGGCCGCTCCGTACCCTAACGCGTGCTGGCCGGCGGAACCTTCTTTCGCGACACAAGCTCCTTGTCCAGCGCGTCGAGAAACGGTCCGTACTTCGAACCGGGATGCCATAGCACCCAACCGTCGTACCCGGCATCGTAGACGCCCTGCTTCTGGTCGCGAACCTGCTGCGCCCCATAGGGCGGTTGACCCAGGGTGAACGCCTGAAGCCAGGGACGGACCTGCTCGCCCGCCGGCAGGCCGAGCGTCTTGTTGCGCTCGAACGCGCGGGCGATCGCTACCTGAATCACCCGGTACGGATCGGCGTTAGGACGATCGATTCCGAACGAGCCCCGCGGGTAATGCGATGGGTATACCATTGGCAGCAGTACGTCGGTCACCTGTGCCATCGGCTCCCACGACTGCCCGATCTCCAGCGCTCCCGGTACCGTGGTCACCAGGCCAAAAATGTCAGCCGTGCACCGGCCGCCCAGTGCATGAATCCGCCCGCACGCCTCCTTCATGAACGCTGCCAGCGCCTGCGGCTTGCTCAACGAGTCCGCGCCGGCAAAGACCTGCTTGGGCAGGCTGGCGTAAGGCTCCGGAAAGCGGATGTAGTCGAACTGTATCTCCGGAAAGCCCAGCCGCACGGCCTCCTCCGCCACCCGGATGTTGTATTCCCAGATCTCGCGATCGTATGGGTTCACCCAGGCCAGGCCCTCCTTGTCGCGCCACGGCGTGCCGTCCGGACGGCGGATGGTGTGGTCGGCGTTCACCCGCGCAGCAACCGAGTCCTTGAACACGACGAGCCGCGCGATAGGCAGAATGCCGTGAGCGTGGAGAGTGTCGAGCAGCGCCCCCAGACGCGGAATGGCGCCGGCATTTCCGGCGTTTCGCGCAACCTTCGGATCTGCCGACGAGTAGTTCAAGCCGAACTCGTCCTTCATGTCGATCACGAATCCGTTGATTTCCGTCGAATCCGCCAGAGCGATGAGCGACTTCATGCGGGCGGTGCTCTGTGCAGCCCACCGATTCACGTAAAGGCCACGCACCACCGGCACGTCGGCCGGCGTCAGCCGTCCGGTACCCGACGCCGCGTTGGACGGAGATCGGTTCGGCTGGGCTCGGCTGCCGGCGGAAGGCTGGCTCGAATCCGCCACCACAGCGTTCGTGACCGAATCTCCAGCCGCGGGAGCCGTGGACGGGCTCTTGCCCGCGATCGAGATCCTGCTGGTATCCGAATCAGCAGCACGCGGAGCCGGCTCGGACGCGGCACATCCGGCGAGAGCAAGAAGAGCGAAAAAACGAGCGGTGTTGCGCATGCTACCGTGGCCTGATGCTGAAGGGGAGTGGGGCGTGCAATCTAAACGCGCTCCCTCCCGTCTCGTCACAGAGTGCCACCGTGGTCAGCTATATTGCTTCGCTATGCCCGCGCGACGCGCCGTTGCTTCCATTTTGGCAGTTCTGGCGGTCTGCTCCTGCGGCCGCGGGAATGATGCGCCGCCTCAGCCGCAAACCGAATTTCTGCTCCTAGCCGGCGATTCGACGTTCTGGGTGCACTACGAGAAGTCGCGGCTGCGGGTGCGCGGTTCTCCAATACAGATCGCGTTCGTTGGCGATCGCCTGGTGGAGATCTATGTCGCCGACGACGACCGCTCCTTTCGAGGGGCATTGCTGGTTGGCCAGCGCATCTATCGCCGCGATCTCCTGACGGGTGACTCGGCGCTCGTGTTCGATGACACCACCATCACCTCGCTGGCCCGGTGGTACGCGCAGGAACACCCGCGCGAGCGGCCTCTCCGCCCCGACGAGAGCACGGACGCGGAACCACTGATGGATGTGTTGGGGGAGGTCGCCACGCTCGACCAGCATGGTCCGTTTCTCTCCTTCGAGTACCGCGTGGACGGCGTACTCGACGGCGCGAACGAGATGCACGAAGTGCGTCGGGGGGTGGTCGACCTGCGCGATGGCTCGGTGGCGACGCTGACTGAACTTTTCGGTGACAGCGCGGCGACCGCGATAGCGGCGGAGGGCGCTCTGCGCTTTTCACGCGCTCTCGACTCCGTAATCACGTCGACCGACGATCGCGCACGCGAGGCAATCCCGATGCTCGCTGACCTCGACTTCGACCCGCTGTCGTTCACGCTAGTCGCGGTTCGGCGCGAGCCGGCGGTCGAGTTCACGGCCATCGGATCCGGTCCGGTCGCTGGCGGCATCATTCTGTCTATCGAACCGATCCAGGCACCGGCGCGCGAGTGGTGGGGCCCCGTTCGCGGCGCTCTGCCGGTGAGTGCCAGCCTATCGACTGACCGGTGGACGAAAGGTGCGATCGCGGTCGAGGCACGATACGACTCGGCCAGACACCGGGCGGACCTGTTTGTCGCTCAACCGTCTACTGGCCGCCTCTGGCGGCTGGCGAGCATTCCCGCACCGGCGTCTCGACTGTTCTGGATGGAGTCAGAGTCGGACTCGGCATCGCGTCAGGCACTCACTCGGGCGTTCGATGAGGCCGCGCTTTACTCCGATGATGCGCGGACGGCGTTTCGGCCGGCGCGGCTTCGACGCGGAGCGACATTCGTTATGCAGGGGCACGATGGCGACCGCTAGGGATGGCTATGCCGTTTCGGATTCCCAGATCGAGGCGGCGGAGCTGATGATGCCGCAGCACGCCAACATCCTCGGCCACGTATTCGGCGGTGTGGTGCTGGCGATGATGGATCGAACCGCGGCGGTGGCGGCGATTCGTCACGCGCGCGCGGCGTGCGTGACGGTGTCGGTCGACCGGGTCGATTTCCGCGAGCCGATCCACGTCGGCGACCTCGTTATCATGAAGGCGAGCGTGAACTTCGTGGGTCGTACATCCATGGAGGTCGGTGTTCGCGTCGAGAGCGAGAACATGATCCGCGGTTCGCGGCGTCACACCAATTCGTGCTACCTCACTTTCGTCGCGGTAGATTCCGAAGGTCGTCCGATCGAGATCCCGTCGCTAATTGTCGAGACGGAGACTGAAAAGCGCCGCTATGCCGCAGCACAGCGTCGCCGCAAACGCCGGCTGGAAGAGCGAACGTACGAGGACGGGGGTCGGGGGGCGGGGGGGGGGGGGGGGGGGGGGGGGGGGGGGGGGGGGGGGGGG
>JBGTNB010000071.1:0-4278 GCA_041743285.1 Gemmatimonadaceae bacterium | reverse complement strand
AGAGCCCGGGCAACGGCGCTCACCTGGGCGAAATAAGCGAGCTCACCCGGGCCGGCCACGTAGGCCACGGTCGGCAGAATGAACCGCTCGACAACCGGGCGCAGCAATACGTTAGGCGCCAGTGTCTCATCTTCTGCCTCGAGCCATTCCGGTGCCTGGGAGATCGCGACTCGCTCCCGAACCCCTCTATGGTGCGCAAACACCAGCGAGCGGCCTCGGACGAGGGGCACCTGCGGCCGATAGCCGGACGTACGCAATGCCGTTTCCCTGTCCGCGAGCGCCTGCTCTATCAAAGGTGCGTGGCGCAGTGCCGTGCGGCTGAGCGGATTTCCCGCGTGAAGTATCGCCCGATCGGCGGCATCGAGCACGGCTACCCCGAAAGGCTCGAGGACCGCACGGAGCAGTGCCACGTAGGCACGACCGAACATGACCCCCTCCCGATAGGTATCGGTGGCAAGCTCCAGCGCCGCGGGATAGACCGCCGATCCCGCTCCCGTCGTAAGGCGTGAGAGCAGCGGCGCAATGTCGCCAAGGGGAACATCGGCGAGGCGAGCGCCTTCGACGCCCGTTGGCGCGAGGGCGAGCCGCTCGAGCCCCCCGCGCACGGCGAAGTAGGTGGCGCTCGCCTCGGCGAAATCCGAATCATCGGTGGCCGCCCAGAACACTGGCGCGGTGGGTATGCCCGTCGCCGACTCGATCTCATCCGCCAGCGCCAGCGCACTCAGCGCCTTCCACCACGTATACAGCGGACCGCCGAACAGGCCAGGCTGCTGGCCGGTCGTTACGACTATGCCAAGGCCACCGCTGGATCGCGATAGGCGCTGCGCAGCGGCGCCTCTGGCGTCGATCGCCGGCGCCAACCTGTCGAGCCAGTCGGCGGCCAGGGATCCGCGCACCTCCTCGGCGTGTTGGCGCCACGATTCAGGCGTCGATGGACGGATCGGATACCACTCTGCGGCGCGCGCGGCGATGTTGCCATCCCGCACCATCGGCGACCCACCGAGTGCCCGCGGCACGACGCGCAATTCGTTCACCGCCGGTTGGGTCTCATGCCTTGTGGTATTGCTCGCCGCGAATGATGGTGCCGGCCCGGTAGAGCTGTTCGGCCAACACGAGCCGAGCGAGTTCGTGAGGCAGCGTCCACGAGGCGAGTGCCAAAGTTCGCCAGGCGCGCGATCGAACCGACGAGCCTACACCGAACGCACCTCCAATCATGAACACGAGATCCCCGGCCGCGCGTTCCCTTTCCGCCTTAACGAGCTGAGCGAAGTTGGTTGAGCTCAACGCTTCCCCGAGTTCATCGCAAAGAACCAGGCGGGCACCATCCGGGATGGTACCTAGCAGTTGTTCGGCCTCCTGCTCTCTTACGGCGTCGCCGCCCTGCCGCCCCCCGGCACCGCGAACCTCGCGAACCTGAAGCGGCCAATAGCGTGCAGCGCGCCGCTCGTATTCACGAATCGCCGCCGCCATCGCCGCATCACGCGGACGCCCGACGGCGGCGATCAGAATCTGCATCGCAAGATGCGGCAGCCGTCAATGCGGCGAGCGGCCTGCCGGCCGCATTGCGCATCTACGGTCACGGCAGCCGTTGACGCCGTCACGCATAGATGCCGCGCAACCGGTGAACCGTCGCAACGCGCGAGATGGCCAGCATGTAGGCGGCCGTGCGCATGTTCACCTTGTGCTGCCGGGACAGCTCGAGCACGTCGCCGAAGCTTCTGCTCATGATCTGCATCAGCCGCTCGTTCACGATGTCCTCTGCCCAGAAGTAACCACCGCGATCCTGCACCCACTCGAAGTAGCTCACCGTCACGCCGCCGGCATTGGCGAGAATGTCGGGAATCACGAAGATCCCCTTTTCGTCGAGAATAGCATCGGCGACTGCAGTGGTCGGACCGTTGGCGCCCTCGCAAATGATCCTTGCCCGAATCTTCGCGGCGTTCTTGCGCGTTATGACATTCTCGAGTGCCGCCGGCAACAGCACATCCACATCAAGGGTAAGAAGCTCTTCGTTGGTGATGTGATCTCCACCGTCGAACCCCTCGAGCGACCGGTTTAGACGAACATACTTGACGGCAGCATCCACATCGATGCCGTTGGAGTTCACCAGACCACCGGTTCGATCGCTGATCCCCGTTATGCGGCATCCTTCGCGCTGCAGCAATTGAGCGGCTACAGAACCGACGTTGCCAAAGCCCTGAATAGCTACGGTCGTGCCGGCGACAGGCATGCCGAGCTGCTTGAGCGCGTCGAGCGTGACGATCATGCATCCGCGTCCCGTCGCCTCTCGCCGGCCGAGCGATCCTCCCATTTCGACCGGTTTGCCGGTGACCACCGAAGTCACCGTGTGGCGAACGTGCATGGAATACGTGTCCATCACCCACGCCATGACGCGCTCGTTCGTATTCACGTCGGGCGCCGGAACGTCCGAATCGGGACCGAGGGTATTCATGATCCCGGCGGTGTAGCGCCGCGTCAGGCGCTCCAGCTCGCCCACGCTGAGCTTGAGCGGATCGCAGATCACGCCCCCCTGCGCCCCGCCGAACGGAATGCTCACCACCGCGCACTTCCACGTCATCCATGCGGCGAGCGCCTTCACCTCATCGAGCGTGACGTTGAGGTCGAACCGGATGCCGCCCTTGCCCGGCCCGCGCGAGGTGTTGTGCAGAACACGATATCCCGTGAAAACCTCGATATCGCCGTTATCCATCAGGACCGGCACGGAAATGAGAATCTGCTTCTCCGCGTGCCGCAGGATCTTGTAGAGTCCCGGCTCGAGATCGAGGAGCTCCGCCGCGCGGTCGAAGCGCGACATCATCGCCTCGAATGGATTCTCCTCGTTGAGGAACCGGTCCTTATCGGGCTGAACGATCTTGTGGGAGGGCAGCCGGACGTCCGTTGCCATGAATTATCAGACCGGACTCGCCGGCCGGTAGAGGTCAGAGTTGCGAGCGCGCAGAACCGAGTCGAGCGCGGATGTAATCGCACTTTCGCCGGACTCGGGCGCAACTCGCTGAGAAACATACCACAAGGGAGGCGACGCGCGAGGCCAATGACGCGCCAGCTTGACGTAGTCCTTGAGCGTGCAAACGACTAGCTCGTCTGCGCGCGACGAGCTCGCCACCGCTGCGATATCGGCCTGGCTGTAACGGTGATGATCGCCGAAAAAGGCGGTGTGAACTGTCGCTCCTCCCCCCTCCAACTGCCGCCGAAAGGCCGTCGGATCGCCGATTCCGGCGACTGCCAGCAGCTTGCGACCGCGGATCGATTCCAGCGGCATGGTGCCCTCCTCACCGATGAGGGGTCCGAGTTCGAGAGAAACGACGGCGACGCTAGCGGAGGTATGGCGGGAAAGCGCACCGGCAACAGCGAACGCCCTCGATCGATCGACGCTCTTTCGCGTGACCAACACCAGGGTGGCTCGGGATAGCGCTCCGGCAGGCTCACGCCACGGCCCCGCCGGAAGCAGACGTACGTCGCCGCTCCACTGCTCGGCGCTCACGAGCACCGCGTCCACCACCCGCGCCACACGACGGTGCTGAAAGGCGTCGTCAAGCACCACGCAATCGGCACCTTCGGCGGCCGCTGCGACCGTTCCCGCCAGGCGGTCGGGTGAGGTATGAACGGGAATGTCGGGGTTGAGCCGCGCGTGAACGAGCGGCTCGTCATCGCCGTAACCGCGCATCACGATTGCCGGCGACGCGCCGGCGCCAAGTAGTCTCGCCGCCATCCATGCAGCAACAGGCGTCTTGCCGGTGCCGCCCACGGACAGGTTGCCCACGCTGAGCGCGGGAACGGGGGGCAGCCGCTCCGCCCGCAATCCGCGGTCGTAGAGGGAAGACCTTGCACCGGAAACGACGCGGTACGCTGCCTCGGCCGGCCATAACGCGCCTCTTGCCAGCTTTCCGGTGACTCCGGCATCGAACCACACGCGGTGAATCAGCGACATATCGTCAGGCGCCGATGCTGCTGCCGAGGGACAGGAGTGCCTCCCGGAAACGGGGTGCCTGTGCCGCGGCGTCGCGCGCCGACGCGGCATCGACGACCTCGGGCGCGGCATACGCCACCGTTATGCGCGCAAACGGTTTGGGAATCAGAAATCGATCCCAGCTGCGCAGGCGCCACGCACTCGATGCAGAAGCAGAAACCAGAATGATCGGTGCTCGGGAGCGGTGAGAAA
Source organism: Gemmatimonadaceae bacterium (assembly GCA_041743285.1). Taxonomy (GTDB): domain Bacteria; phylum Gemmatimonadota; class Gemmatimonadetes; order Gemmatimonadales; family Gemmatimonadaceae; genus JALZIF01. Next base: position 98 of record JBGTNB010000071.1, on the reverse strand, counting down.
CGAGAAGCGCACCGCCGGCGAAGCTGTGGCGGGGTCCGCGTGGCCCGTCAGGGGTGACGGCTACCGGCGTCCCTGAAGCAGCAACACGGATGAGCTCG
>JBGTNB010000070.1:0-2601 GCA_041743285.1 Gemmatimonadaceae bacterium | reverse complement strand
GCGGCGGTGCGGCTGGCGCTGTGGCAGGAGGCCTATTCTGCGGTGTCTGGTCCAGAGCAGCAGATGCCGGTAAATGCGGGGGCGGTGTTTGAACGGATGTGCGGCGCGCTGGCCTACGCGGCATAGGGCCAAAGTCCAGCTCAGAGCGCTACGAGAAACTGTACCCGAAGGCCGTGGCGTCGCTGGCGCGCGGGCTCGACGAGGCGCTGACGTACACGGCGTTCCCGTCATCGCACCACCGGCTGATCCGCACGACGAACGGTCTGGAGCGGACCTTTCGCGAGGTGAAGCGCCGAACACGTGTCGTCGGCGTCTTCCCGAACGAGCAGAGCGCGGCGACGCTGGCAACGGCGGTGCTGCTGCGCGTGTCGGAGGACTGGTCGGAGCGCCGGTACCTGGACATGGCCCCCCTCCACGCCCTCTTTTCCTAACCCACAGGATTCGCTACTTGACCGCATGACTCCGACCTGCACGTGTTGCACTCACACGCTAAAGGGCGTCCGGTTCAGCTAAACTGATCGTGTAGGAGCCGGGCACATGGGTAACACTTCAGACCGGTCACATCGGTGACACGGTTGGCGTGCCAGCTTACGTCCGCAGCTTCAAGTCCCGCTCGCCGAGACGGCCCAGCAGCACGTCGCAGAAGTAGAGCGACCGCACCCAGTCGGCCACCTCCTCGGAGCAGATATGCTTGTGCAGCGGCGTCTTCGACGCAAAGTGACCTATACATCCGCAAGACGCCAAAAGGCCCCGTAGCGAGGACAATGTCCAGGCTACGGGGCCTCTAGGGTGGAGATGCCGGGAGTTGAACCCGGGTCCGACCGACGCTACAGTCCAAGCGTCTACACGCGTAGTCAGCAAACTCGAGGTCTTTGCCCCTCCGACATGGCCCACTGACAGGCTTCCGGAAAGGCGCAGGCTGATTGGTTCTCGTCCCTTTTGCTCAGCCGGAGCGTCCGGGACCATCCCATTCTAAGCGGTACCGCGCACATCGTTTATGGGCATCCGTCGTGCGCGATAGCTAACGGCGTAAGGTTACGCGGCCAGCTGGTAGGAGTAGTCGTTCGCAGCTACAATTGCGGTCTGATGAAGGTCACGGGCGTATCAGACACCACCCGGCGCGCAGCTTGCCGCACACATCGATCGTCGAAACCAAGTCATCCCCAAAGAACAGGCCCGGCCGAGGCCGCGCTGTTGGGGTCCAACGTACGACCAGTCGGCGTGTTGCCGACCTTTCACTCGCCCGTCACGTCTTCATCGCGGTCGCGGGGCGCTCCCAGCGCGACCAGGCCGTGGGCGGCAAGGGCCTCGGTGATCGGTGCGAGCAGGCGCTCGCGGAGTCCGCCATCGAGCGCGTACACCTTCGAGCGACCCCCGAGAAGCCCGCGGCGCTCGGCACGGACAACGACGCGGACAAACCGGGCTGGCGCCTCGTTGGCGTTCACTGGCACCAGGTCCAGCGTTGCAGTTGTCTGGGTGAGGCCGCCAGATAGAGACCGCGGCGCCGTTGTCACGACGCCCGGTGATAGCGACGGTGCAGTTTCCCAGCCGGCCGCGACGACCGCCGACCGGAGCCGAGAGGTGAGCGTCGTGTCGGTCCCGAGACCAGCGTTCGCGGGGAGCCCGCGGATCTCGTAGTCTCGGTACGGCGGCGTCGGCGTGGAGGCGCAGGCTGCGAGGAGCAGCGAGGCGAGAAAACTTGCACAGAGCCCCCGCGCGCGAGGAGCTTTGAAAGGAGCCACAAGCGTCGGCATGGGTGGGGGAGAGGTCGAATCGAGGGTACGCACGCAAACGCTCCCCGTCAGGGCCATTCCGTTTCCACCGGGGCCGGAACATCCGGCCAGACGCAGAAGAGGCCGGGCGGACACGCTCACCCAAACGTGTCCGCCCGGAAAGTGCGCGTCTCGGAAGACTTGTATGCGCACGGGGTCGCTCTGTGTGAGACCGCGCCGATACCACGCGGGCTCGGATCGGTCGGCAGCAAGCTGCGTGCCAAAGGCGTGGAAGCCCTTCCGGCTTGGAGCTTCGCCCCGAGAAAGAGATGTAGGGATGTAAGAGTCCCTTCCGTCTTTCTCCAGTGAGCCCGCGAGTGTCCTCACCACCGGACGGTGCCGTCCCCAATCGGACACGTTTGTGTGGGCCGGTGTGACCGGAGGCGACGGTTGCAAGGTGTGAAGCCTCGGCCCAGTCTCGGCGACACACACTGCCGGACACTCCGAATCCGTACCTTAGAAGACTCATCCGACGACCTTTCACTCAGACACCGGGACCTATGCCCTGCGGCAAGAAGCGCAAGCGCCACAAGATCGCCACGCACAAGCGGAAGAAGCGGCTCCGCAAGAACCGCCACAAGAAGAAGAACCGCTAGAGGTTCTAGGGTCGCGCTCTGTCGTGGTCCGTCCGTTCGGCTCAGGCCGCTCCCCAGGGTGGGGGCGGCCTGAGTGCGTGTAGGTGGTCGGCTCACGGTCGAAGGACATGCCTTACGTCCAGTGGGACTCCCCGTCCGGATTCTCTCCTCTGCGACCATGTATCTTGCAGTCCCTCCCACAGTGGCCTTCCCCCGATGAGTCAGCGTAGCCGTACTGCCCGCGCCGCCGTCTT
>JBGTNB010000069.1:0-4294 GCA_041743285.1 Gemmatimonadaceae bacterium | reverse complement strand
CCTCAGGGCACCACCCCCGCCCCCGATACCGTGGGTCGCGAAGCACGATTGGCAATCGCCTCGCCGGCGCGCATGATCAGCGTACTAACCCGGGACAGCTTGTCGTAATCGATCTTGTCCGGATGATCCGATACCTTGTGGTAGTCGTCATGCAGGCCGGTGGTGAAGAACACGATCGGAATGCCCTTGTTCGCATAGCTATAGTGATCGCTCCGGAAGTAGATGCGCTCCGGATGCGTCGGCGAATCCCACTCGCGATTGATCGAAAACGATCGCGCCGCCGCGAGATTCACCGAGTCGACTATAGCTCCCACTACTTCACTCTGGCGCTGGGGCGCGGCTTGCGGGCCGACTATGTAGAGCGAGTCAGGCGCATTGCGGCCGATCATGTCGGCGTTGAGCTGCGCAACGATCGAGTCGATCGGAACCGTCGGGTTGTCGGTGAACCACTGAGAGCCGAAAAGACCCTTCTCCTCGGCCGTGTGCCAGACGAATAGCGCCGACCGGCGCGGCTTGACCGGCATTCTCGACCACGTCTCGGCAATCTGCAGTATGCCCATGCTCCCTGAGCCATCATCGTCGGCGCCGTTGGCTATCGAGTCGCCGTTGACCGCCGGCATGGTGCCCACGTGATCGAGATGCGATCCAAAAGCTACGTAGCTACCGCGCAACGCGGGGTCGCTTCCACGCACCACCCCTACCACGTTGCGAGACTCCACCGACTGCTGCTCAACGACGATTTTCGCATCGAGGCGGGAGCCGAGCGGGCCGGGGGCGTCGGACCGGGGAAAACCCCCCGGAACCAGCGTTGGGCGCTCGCTTGCCACTCCGATCAACACCATCGGGAGTGGGCGCACGGCGGCCGCTTCGGGCGCGGGCGCGCCCAAGCGCATGGCGCCGGTGAGCTGGGCGGCGAGAGCGTCGAATTCCTCTGCCAGCTCACCGGTCGTGAGCATTACGATGGCCGAGGGACCGCGTGGAATGAGCGCGCCGAGCCGTTCACCGATGGCGTTGCCCGACTCGTGGGTTGCCCGGGTGGCGGAGTCCGCGGTCGCCGGCGCCCCATGCACGTACACCACTATCTTGTTGCGAATATCCAGACTGGCGAGGTCGTTGCGGCCCGCCGATGAAAGCGCATAGCCCGCGAAAACCACGTCGCCCGATGCCTCGAGGCGCGGCAGCGGCGCGCCCTCTCCTAACGACAACAATGGGACGAGCCCGTCTGCACCGATGGCGATCGTCTCCGTCTGGCCTCCTTTCGTCAGTCGGATCGAGCTCGACGTCGCTATGCCGCTACGCGTTAGGGGCACTCGCTGAAAGTAGGTTCCTGAATCGCCGGCCGGCTCCACCCCGGCGGCACGTAGCCGGTCGGCGATGAAACGCGCTGCCTTTCGTTCGCCCTCCGAACCGGTTTCCCGGCCGGCGAACGAGTCAGACGCAAACACGAAGAGATCGCGACGAAGCGCGTCCGCCGATATCGGAGGCGCAGCCATTGCGCTCGGCGGCATCGCGGTGCCAGCCGTGCCGGGAATTGGAGCGGTAACCGCTTCCGGCGCGCGCGCACATGCTGCCAGCAACACGAAAAAGATCAGTTCACGACGCATGCTATCCTCTCAAAAGGGGCACTTCAGCAATGGAGCAGATACTGCTGATCAACGGACTCTCCTTGCCTGGCAAACTCTTTCGCTATGGGTATTCATGCAGGCAACGCCGAGAAGAGCAGAGTGATCAGGACCAGTTGGACTGTAATGCAGACCGCAGATCTCCAGGTCGAACATAGATCGCGTCGGAGAACACCGCTCAACAGTTCGGCCTCCATAGTTGTTAACGAGCACTCGGGCATACAAGCTTGGCTGAACAGCGAACCGCAGATTGCACAGATTTCGCAGAAAAAACAGCGTTCACTCTCGGCGGTGGGGGCTCTAATAACAAGAGACCCATCTGCGAAATCTGCGCAATCTGCGGTTTGCTGTTCACAAAGCTCAGCCTTCCGAGCCAAAAAGCGAAGGGAGGGTACTGAGGCCCCCGCGGACCTCCGCGCCTCGGCGTCCTTAGCGGTAAAGGCGAAGCTCCATACCGAAACGATGTTGTGGCCGACGATCCACTCATCCCCGCCTGAAAACGATCTTCGTTATGCCGAGGAGCGGACACACACCAGAGCGGGCCGGAGCGCCCGATTCCCATTTCCCGATTCCCACTCACGTATCCGTTTCCAACTCCCCCAATTTTGCAATCATAGTAGGCTCCTACCCCGCCGCGAAGCCCGGCGATCCGAGCCTAACCCGCGCTGGTGAGCACGATCGCTCCAGACCGTGTAAATTCTGCGTGATCCACGTCACCCGTGCGCTGCGCCGGAACCTAGCTCCAATTCGCCCGGTACCACTGTGTAGCCATGCTCTACATCTGCCTCCCCGCCTACAACGAGGGCCCCACCGTGGGCCTCGTCCTCTGGAACATTCACAAGGTGTTCTCGGGCTACTCACGCGAATACGAGATTCTGGTCGTGGACGATGGCAGCGACGACGCCACTTCCGAGACACTTGAGACATACGCGCAGATCCTGCCGCTCACGATAATCAGGCACGAGCACCGCAGGGGATACGGCGCTTCTCTCGACGTGCTGGCTCGCAGCGCGGCCGAGCGCACCAAGTATCCGCGGCGTGACGCCGCCGTCTTCATGCAGGCCGACTTCAGCGACCCGCCCGAGGCGCTCCCGGCCCTCATCAAGCCCTTCGAGGGCGGCGTTGACCTGGTGATCGCGGAGCCGGACCGGCAACCCGAGGGCCTCTCCGCCGGCTCCCGGTGGGTTCGTCGGCTCGCCCCCCGGGTCCTGCGCCCCATGTTGGGGCTCGATTCAGTGGCCGACCCGCTGGGAAGCTTTCGCCTGGCGAGGATCAGCGTGCTCCGCGATGCAATTCGTGATGCTGGAGGTTCGCCGCTCGTCAGAGGGAATGGATGGGCTGCGCAGGTCGAGCTCACCGTCAAGCTGGCACGATTCTCCCGACGGATCGAGGCAGTCAAAGTGTCGCCCCGGTACAATTTGCGGCCACGCGCCACACGATTGCGGCCGTGGTCAGGGGCGCTCGAACTCTATAAATCCGGGCGAGCATTACAGCCCCGACGCGAGTCAACTACATGAAGAGATTTTTCTCCATACTTGCCCTGCTGGTTGCGCCGCTCGTGGCATTCGCGCAGAACAGCGACGGCAACACTGCGCCGGGGCGAGTCGTCGTGCCCTTCGCCGCGGGAGAGCAGCTCGTCTACGATGCGAAGTTCGGCTCCTTGAAGGTCGGCACGGCACGAATGGAGGTCGCCGGCATCCAGACGCTGCGGGGACGTGAAGCCTGGCATACGGTTTTCGGCGTAACCGGCGGCACGTTCTTTTACAAGATCAACGATAGTTACGAGAGCTGGTTCGATACGCGAACGTTCGCTTCGCTGCGACACATCCAGGATGTGGACGAGGGGAGCTACGAGCGCACGCGCACGTTCGAGATTTTTCCGGACCGTCGCGTCTACACCGAGAACGACAGCGAGGAGCGCGAGTCGGTCGCCGAGCCTCTGGATGACGGCTCTTTTCTGTACTTCATTCGCACCGTCCCGTTCTCGGTAGGCCAGACTTATAGCTTCAATAGATACTTTCGCCCCGACCGCAACCCGGTGACAGTCCAGGTGCTGCGCAGAGAGCGAGTGAAGGTGCCGGCCGGCACGTTCGATTGCGTGGTGATTCGGCCGATCATCAAGTCGCGAGGCATTTTCTCCGAAGGCGGGCGGGCCGAGCTCTGGATTTCGGATGACGACCGGCGCATCATGGTCCAGCTCAAGTCGCAACTCAAGATCGGCTCACTCAACCTCTATCTGAAATCGTATACTCCGGGGACGGGCTCGGCGGGCGGACAGTAGGGCCTAACGAAGCAGATCTTTCGGCGGTGCGCACAGTCCCCATCGCGCGCCGCCCGAACAAGGTACGAGCCGAGGAGTTCGCGTCTCCCCCTGGGGACGACGGATCGTTCTCCGCGTTCCTGCAGTCCCTACCCGATGTGCTCGTCGCCCGTGACTTCATGCGCGTTGCGCGGGCAATAGCCGGCGCCGCCAGCTCCGGGAGAGGCGTGCTCGTCATGCTTGGCGGGCACGTGGTTAAGACCGGCACCGCGCGCCTCCTCATCGACCTGATGCGCCGCCGGGTCATAACGCACTTGGCGATGAACGGCGCCGCCGCCATCCACGACTTCGAGATTGCGCGCTGGGGCGGAACGTCGGAAGATGTCGCCGCCGGACTCGCCGACGGCACCTT
>JBGTNB010000068.1:0-13453 GCA_041743285.1 Gemmatimonadaceae bacterium | reverse complement strand
TCGGCGCCTTCGCCGCGCGCGCCTCACGAGTAGGCGCCAGCCTGGCGAGCACGGACCGGGCGGCGATCCTGTCCTGCTCGTTCCACAGCGGGTGCGTATGACTCATCGCTTCACCCCAGTACGCCATGGCGAAACCGGGATCGTTCGCCTGAGCGGCGCGAAAGGCGTCGGCGGCCAGCTCGTACTCGAAGCTGTGCATGTAGAGTACACCGGTAAGGAAATCGTCTCGAGCGTCCGCCGCACCTGATGTAGGAAAGGCAATGGTGCCCAAACGTTCCGGTCGGCTGGCGCTGGACTGCGCGAACGACGGTGCGGCGGCAAGCAGCAGCAGCAGGACGTGTTTCATCGCTCCTCTCAAACGTAGAACCGGGAAAATTGTAGCGCCTGGTTTGCTTGCGCCAGTCGTAAGCCAGCGCCCGGTGCCGCTGTCCGACCGGGATCTTTCTGATTTGAAGGTGCGTCGTGAATGTTAGTTTAGCCCCGATGATTCCTCTTCCACGTTACGCCGGAACACGATGATCGTTAGGCGATCTGCGAAATATGCGTAATCTGCGGTCGCTGTCTTTCTCAACGCATGGATGCGCCCGTCGCGTATGACGTGAAGAAGCGAACACAGATTGCGCGGTCGCGTATTTCCTCTTCATAAGATTGGAGCAAATGAATTGGCAGCTGTCAAATCGAGTGATCACCCTCGAGTTGCCATCCGGGTCTGCCGGGAGAGAGTGTTTAGCTTTGAGCTTGCGGGTCACTACAGGCATCGTTTCGGCATAAGGTCCCACGTTTTAACGCGGCGGCCGCGGAGGTGGGAATCACCCTGCACCGCCGCTGATGCGTGACAGTGCCGCCGCCGAACGCGTCTGGCGAAGGGACTCCTTGGGTTTTTGCATAGGGTCTCCACCTGGCTGGGGGCGCGACTCTCCTACTGCCGCAATTCTGGATAACTTGAGGTGGCACCGCGCCGGCATCTGCTGTGCCAGACACGAGTCTACCGCAGCCGTGATTCCGCAGTCCGCACATTCTCGATTGCGCCACCACAGTCGATCCCTTTTTCAGAGGTACGCAGTTGTGCGAGCCCGCAGCCGGTAGACCGGCAGTGAATCTCCGACTTCGCTCATGAGCACACTCGCCACCCCCGATCTCAGCTCGGCTGCCAGCCTCCGCGACCTGGCGAATTCGCGGGAGTTGCTCTGGTCTTTCGTACGTCGCGACCTGATCGTCCGGTATCGCAACGCCGTCCTCGGGGTGAGCTGGGCTGTAGCCTCTCCCTTGCTGCAGATGGTGATCTTCACGATCATCTTTACGCGGGTCGTGCGCGTCGAGACCGGGCTTCCCTATCCTCTGTTTGCCTATTCCGGACTGGTTGCCTGGTCCCTTACTGCCTCGGCTTTGCGGGCGGCGACGACTTCGCTCTCCGGCAACAGCCTGCTCGTCACCAAAGTGTACTTTCGGCGCGAAGTACTTCCGTTGTCGGCGGTGCTCGTGGCATTCACCGACTTCTGCGTAGCGCTGCTCCTGCTCGGCGTAATGATGGCCTATTACGGTATCGGTTTGCCGGCAACGAGCCCCTTTGTTTTCGTCGTTATTGCCGTGCAGCTCGCATTCACCATTGGGCTGGCGCTAATGCTGGCAGCCGCGAATCTGTTCTGGAACGATGTGCGTTATGCATTTGAATTGCTCGTCAACGCCTGGATGTTCGCCACCGCCGTTCTCTATCCGGCTGATCTCGTGACCGGCCGGCTTGGGCTCGTGTTCCAGCTCAATCCAATGACACCGATCGTCGAGGCATACCGCGACGTTCTGATGCGTGGGACGTTGCCCTCGCCGGCCGGCTTCGGCTGGGCTGCGTTCGTCGCAATCGTCGTGCTCTGGAGTGGCATAACGATTTTCCGCCGCAGCGAACCGCGTTTCGCCGAGGTTGCCTAGCCTTGCGCCTGACCGGAGTACGAATTGCGCAGTCGCCCCGGCAGAAGGACTGGGTGCGGCTGAGCGGGGAGGTGACTTACGACGGCGGAGCTCCACGCAACGAGACCATCTGGTTCGAAGTACCGGAAGCAGAGACAGCGGCGCTGAATGCCGCCGGCGATGCATGGATGGCATCGCTCGCCCCAGTAGCCGCGAAGCTGCACGAGCCCCTGTCCATTGGCGTCCCGGCCGATCCACTGCTCCGCGAAAACGTGAGCGAAGTAACGCGCGTATGGCGTTCCTGGTACCCGGAGCTCGGCGAAGTTGCGGTCGACGCGGTGCCCCCTGTTTCCGGTTCCCCGCAGCGCGCATCTCGCACGGCGGCATTCTTCACCGGAGGAGTCGACTCGTTTTTCACCGCTTTGCGACATGGCGCCGGCGAGGGAACGCCGCGCACGCTGGCGATCGATGACCTGATTTTCGTTCATGGCCTGGACATCCCGCTCGCTAACGAGCGTGGCTTCGTAAACGTCCGCGCATCTCTCCAACTCGCTGCCGACGCTATGCGGAAGCGCCTGGTAGTAGCGGCCACGAATCTCCGCGAGACCCGGTTCTCCGAAGCGAGCTGGTCGAGAGTGGCGCACGCCGCGGCGCTGGCTGGCGTGGCGCACGCGTTAGGTAGCGCCTACGGCACGGTGATGATTGCCTCATCGGCGGGGTATCGCGACCTTCGCTTCTGGGGCTCGCATCCGCTCACCGATCCGATGTTCACCTCCTCGCGCACCACCGTGCTGCACGATGGAGCGGCATTCATGCGGGTCGAGAAGACCGAGTACGTCGCAAGGTCGCCACTGGCGATGCGGCACCTCCGTGTTTGTTATCGCTCGGAGGACGGCGGCAATTGCGGCCAGTGCAATAACTGCTACCGGACGATGCTCGCACTCGAGACGCTGGGAGCGCTCGAAGGGTGCGCGACGTTCGATCGCAGCTCTCTCGATATGGACCGCGCCGGCCGCATATTCTGCCAGCAGGACTTCGACGTGCGACAATTCGGCTATGTCCTGGAGCTGGCGCGCCGCATGGGACGCCCGGATGTCGAGCGGGCGGTGAACCGTTCGCTGCGCGACTCGGCGCGCCTGACTAGGCGAATCGCGCGACTGCGTGCGCTACGCGATTTCCCCCTGCTCTGGCGTTGGGCGCCGCAGTGGGAACGCCAGATGGTGCGAGGTTGGATTGTCTGAAACCGGCGGTCAGCCAGGCATCGTCTTCGACGACGTTGCAAAGCGCTTCCGGCGCGGACATCGCGCCGATTCGCTGCGCGAGTTGCTCCCGGCAATGGCGCGCCGGCTGACCGGCCGCGCCAACCACCGCGCGAACGCCGCAAATGACTTCTGGGCGCTGCAGGGCCTGTCGTTCACCGTGAAGGGAGGCGAAGTCCTCGGCATTATTGGACCTAACGGTGCGGGAAAATCCACCATTCTTCGACTCGTTACGCGAATCCTGCGCCCCGATCGTGGAAGCGTGCTGGTGAACGGCCGAGTTGGTGCCCTGATCGAGCTCGCCGCCGGCTTTCATCCGGAGTTGACCGGCCGCGAGAACGTGTTTCTGCAGGGCGCCATCATGGGGATGTCGCGTTCGGAGATCACGCGACGCTTCGACGAGATAGTCGATTTTGCCGGCATTGGCGAATTCCTCGATACTCCGGTCAAGCATTACTCGAACGGAATGAATGCGCGACTCGGCTTCGCCATCGCCGCGCACTTCGAGGCCGATGTGCTGCTCATCGATGAGGTGCTGGCGGTAGGCGACCGGGCGTTCCAGGCGCGCGCGTTCGAAAAACTGCAGAGCGAAGTGCGGCGGGGTATTCCGATCATCATAGTATCCCACCAGCTCGACCGTATTGCCGCGTTATGCGACCGGGCGATCCTGCTCTCGGGTGGGCGAAGCGTGTTCGAAGGATCGGCCGAAGCATGCATCGCTGCTTACGTGGAGGGCGTACAGCTTCTTGCCGACCCGACCAAGGCGAACTGTCCAGTTGTGCTTACCGCGCTGGAGCTGCAGGATCAGGACCCGGAGTCGTTGCGCGCCGGCGATCGCGTCGCACTCGAGCTCCATGGTGAGGCTCATGGAGTCGACCGCGATGAGCTCGCGCTCGGCGTGCGTGTCTGGCGACTTCCCGAAGAGACGCGCCTTGCCGCGGCGTATGCCCCTGCCGCGACACTGGGGTTGCCTGCATCTGGAAGCTTCGCCGTCCAGGTCGGCTTCACTCTCAATCTGGCCCCCGGCAACTATCGCCTGCAGGCGGTCGCATGGAAGCTCTCCACGCTGGTCGAGTGGACGCGCGGTCCGGCGGTTCTGATCAAGGTTGCCAGGCGCGATGGCTCGATGGGTATCTTCCTCGATCCGGAGCTGCGAGGCGGCGGTTCGTGACGGAACTCACCACGCTGATCTCCACTTTGCGAAGCATCCTGGGCGGCGTGGTGCAGCCGCTCGTTGCTGGCGCTCCGTCCATCGCGCTGCTCGACTTCCCTGCCCACTCCAACGTGGGTGACAGCGCGATCTGGCTAGGCTGCCTGCAGCTTCTGCGCGAAATGGACGTGCCGGAGCCGTGCTACAGCTGCGACACGGAGACGTACGACCGTGAGACACTTGCTCGACGACTTGGACTGGGAACGATTCTGTTCACCGGTGGAGGCAGCTTCGGAGACCTCTGGGAGAAGCATCTTCATTTTCGCGAGAGAGTCGTCACCGACTTTCCCGACAACCCAATAGTGCAGCTTCCGCAGAGCGTTCACTTTCGACACGCCGAATCGCTCGACCGGGCACGCGCCGCTTTCGATCGTCATCCGCGCCTGACGATCATCGCGCGTGACGCTGCCAGTCTGGACATGATACGTCGCGAGTTTACCGCATCGAGCTTTCTCGCGCCGGATGCGGCGTTCGCGCTTGGCGCGCTTCCGAACGAGGTGGAGCCGCACCTGGACGTGCTCTGGCTCAAGCGGCGTGATCTGGAAGACCGCTGGATGGATGCGGTACCCTCGGAAGACGCAGCCGTGGTCGACTGGACATCCGAGCCCCGCTCGGCGGGCATCATGTTGAGCCGTTCACTCAGCCGCCTCCACACATCGCATCCGGCATTCGCACGTCTCTCCCGACCTGTTCTCGAAGCGTCGTATCCACGCATCGCGCGCGAGCGCCTATCTCGGGGCGTGACTCTTCTCCAATCGGCACGCGTCGTGGTCACCGACAGGCTTCACGGACACATTCTCGCCCTTCTGCTAGGCATACCGCACGTGATCCTCGACAACAGCTACGGCAAAGTTCACAATTTCGCCGGGCAATGGACTTCCGAGTCACCTCTCGTGCACTTCGCGTCGACGCCGGCACAGGCGGAGAGCGTTGCGCGCACTCTTGTCGCTGGCATGGCCCATTAGCATGCTCGCATCGATAGCCATCTGCACGCGCGACCGCGCCCAGCTCCTCACCCGATGCCTCGATGCATTGAGTGCTATGCGCGTCCCCGACCGCATCCAGTGGGAAGTGCTCGTCATTGACAACGCCAGCTCGGATGGCACCGCCGGCGTGGTCGAATCGTACTCTGACCGACTGCCTGTTCGCGTTGTCGAGGAGCCGCAGCCGGGGGTGTCGCAGGCCAGGAATCGAGCGGTAGCCGAGGCGCTAGGCACTTACATTTGCTGGCTCGATGATGACGCTCTTGTAGATCCGCAGTGGCTCGCGTCTTACGCTGGCGCGTTCGCCCGGTGGCCAGAAGACGTGGTGTTCGGCGGGCCGATCGAGGTGCTGTTCGATGTGCCGCTCCCCGAGTGGTTTCGCCGTATATTGCCTCGAATAGCGTCGATCTTCGGGTCGCGGGACCTGGGGCCGGAGTTCGTACCACTGGCCGCCCAGGAGAACCGGATCCCGTTCGGCGCCAACTTCGTCACTCGCGCCGCCGAGCAGCGTCGTTATGTGTTCGACACGAATCTCGGCCGTCACCCCGATCATCCCGGCCGCGGCTCCGAAGAGACCGAGATGATGCTGATGATCCTCGCTGCCGGCCACTCCGGGCGATGGGTACCCGGCGCGCGGGTGCGACACATAAAGGGCGACGACCGGATCAACCTGGAGTTCATGGAGGCGCACCTCGCTTCGTACGGCGAGTACCGGGCCCGCCGCGAGAATCCATGGGGCCCGCGAGTCGCCGGCGCTCCGCTTGGCGCCTGGACACGCGTCACCAGCGCGGTCGTGCGATACGAGATAGCCCGGCGCATCCAGTCGCCAGAGCGCTGGATCGAGCACTTCATCGAGGCGAGTGAAGCGCGCGGCGGATTACGAGGTCATCGAAATGGAGCGCGTTCGCGGGATCGTCCCCGGTGATCAGGGTAGCGAGCTGGCCGCCGTGGTATGCGCCTAACCGCTACGTGGAGCTCTTTCATGCGGCAATGGCTGGCTACGGGGTGGAGCACGTACCGCACCTCCCGCTCCGAGCTCGAACCCTGGCGTCGCACGGAGTCCACGTTGCACACCTGCATTGGGGCGAATGGGCGTGGCAGTCACGAGGGCGTCTTGAATGGCTACGGCGACGCGGTGTGAGCGCGCTTCACCGCTTCATTGCGGACGCCGAGCGTCGTGGCATCATCATCGCATGGACCGTGCACAATCTCACGCCGCACGAGAATAGCCGAGCCACGGACGAGGAAGGGTTCACGCTCCTGCACGACAGGGCAAGTCTCCGAATTTTCCACTCGCAGCACGCCCGCGATGAAGCCCTCGCGCGATACGGCGCTCGTGGCGACACAATCGTCATGTGCCACGGCAATTACGATGACGCAATTCCCGCTCCGCGCAGCCGAGAGGTAGTTAGGCGCGAGCTCGGACTGGAGCCAGGCACTCGACTGCTACTCTTCGCCGGTAATGTCCGTTCCTACAAAGGGACCACCGTAGCTGTAAGGGCGATGCAGGATCTGGTCGAGCACCGATATCATCTGTTGATCGCCGGGCGGGCCGAGGGGCGACCGCTCGCCGAGATCAAGCGCGTGGTGCGAGGAATCCCCGGAGTACGACTGGAAGCGGGCCGAATGGACGCGCAGCGGCTCGCCGACCTTCACGAGGCAGCCGATGCCGTACTTCTTCCCTACACGGAGGTGACCGGCAGCGGGGCACTGCTCACGGCACTGACGCAATCGCGAGCCGTTATCGTAACGCCGCTGCCGTACTTCAAGGAGATTCTCGCGCCGGAGCCGAACGCCGGCGTCATAGCCGAGGATTTCTCCCCCATCGCACTCGTCAGGGCCGTAGAGCTTTGCTTCGCTTCGAGCATGCGGACGCGGTACGCAGCCGCACGCCGCTTGGCCGATCTATACGCGTGGGATCGGGTAGTGCCCCCCGTGGCGGAGTGGTTCCGTAACCATGTCGTAGAGCGCGCCTGACGCCATTGCATCTCCGAGGAAGCGGTAATTCCGGCGGAGAACCGAATCCATGATCATCATCTGCCCAGCCGCCGCCACCACGGCAGCCTGATGTCCGGTCTCTGCAGGCGCGCTTCGTAGCGGGCCATTACGCGTCGCATGGCGCGAGCCAGGTCGCCGTATCCGCGCGACTCCAACGCCGGAGCGCATTCGGCGAAGAATGAGTGACTTCCATACGATTCGATCGACACCCTGTCGATAATTTCTGGCGTGACATGAGCAGTTGGGAACGGCGCGCCCTCCAGCGCGCCTACAGCCAGCAGTTCGAGCTTCGTGCGCACGCATTTCTCGCATTCTCCGCAATTCGCCGCTCCCCCGTCCGGCAGATCGATGAGGAAGCACACGCGCAATGACGCCAGCCCTTCGCGCCATTGTCCGATCAATCGAACACGCTCGAGTCGGGAGATCGTCGGGTACAGACTGTACACATCGAGATCATGCGAGGAATAGAATGCGTCGATGAGCGGATTTGGCCGCAGAGCGAGATCTAATCCCGCGCCAGCGCTGGCTATACCTAACGATCTGATTCTCCGGCTGAGTCCGTGCGCGACCGCGGCCAGCGGGGACATGTGAATGACGGTTCCCCACGCCTCCCAGGATGGATAGAGTGCCCGCAGGTTGGTGGCCGCAGTGATCAGCGATAGCCCGGTCCCTTCGCACAGCCGCGCTAGGCGATCGCGCTGAGCGCTGAACAAGGCGAGCCGCTCCGGCACTGGTTCGCCCCGCTCAAAGTCGTAGGTGTTCAGGCCGAAGACGTACAGCGCGTCAGCGAAGCTCGCTGGGTGAGTCCGCGGTACGGTCTGTCGGTTGATGCGGAGCGCCGCAAGGCTGTCTACGCCCCCGGAAAAGCAGAACCCCGCGCGGCGCTCGGAGTGCGAATCGGTGCGGGCCGAGGCTCGTTCGTTGAGCTCGAGGATGGGCGGCCGGAGGTGAGGCTTCAGCATCGCCATCAAGTGCGTGGCCGTTCGTGACCCGTCAGCCAGGCGCGGACAGACCTCCCCTTCGACCGTCACACGACTCTCCCCAAAGAGCATGGCAAGGGGATACGCCGCCATCAGCGCCGGGTTTGACTTCGAGCTAGCCGAGTCCGCGAATTCGGCTGGCCAGTCGAACCAGACTACATCTTCGGGATGGTCGCGATCCTCCCAAGTGAGCCGCGCCGTCATTCGCGCGACATCTCCACGCTCCTCCATCCGAACATCACGGACCCTCATGCAGCCGCCTCGCTCAGCACGCACCGCCGCATGAAGCCGACGAGCATCTTGGGCAGAAAACCCTGTAGCACGGTATCCGAGTGAGCGACGGCCTGGTCCGGCTCTGGAACGATCGTCGCAAATGCAGTTGGATCGAACCACTCGGCAACTCGATCGCGCCCCTGCTCGGCCGCACCTCTCACCGCTCGCCAGCCGGCATTGTCGAAGTCGTAGAGGCGCACATAGTAGCGACGTTCCGCACCCCCGGCCTGACGCAGGATCGCCGGCGCAATGGCTGGGAGGCGACGTCCGAGCGCCTGACGCAGCTTCCACCCGAGTGAGGGAACTAGCGGACGGACATCGTGGGCGTTGCGATCGAGAGGAAGGCGCGCGAGCGCCGGGAACTCACGGCGCATTACGCCGTCCGCCAACTGACGGCTCGCCATCGTAGCTCGCGGCAACGCCAGCATCGTTTCCAACAGCGCTCGGTCCAGAATCGGCATCACCGGCCACGCGCCGAACGACAGCCGCCACGGTACTGCCCCAGCGTGAAAGCGCTTGTACGTTGCCGTCCGCCATCTCCACGACCGCTCGTTTGGATCGCTGCAAATCGACTCGAACCGGCTTCGGATACCTCCTGCCACATCGTCAACCAGCTCGCGCAGCGACTCGGTGCGCACGAGCGATCGCAGCACTTCGGGCGATGTCGCACGCTTGTAGCTCCAGGCCAACATTTCCTCGCGGGCAGTCGGCAAGAGTGCATAACCACGCAACTCGAAGAGATAGCCGTTCAGCAGCGCGCCATCGGCGCTCCCTAACGCATCCCAGGTGCCCCATGTATGCATGGAGCTCATGCCTCCCGCCAGATGCTCCCACCTCACCACGCGGTCCGCATAAGCCGGAAAATCATCGTAATCCATCTCGCCCATTCGCTGAGGCAGGTGAAGTGCGCGCGCAACTCCGGCGGCACACATCGCGTCATAATCGGTCGGCCTACCGAGTGTCAGTGCTTCCGACACGGCGCCATGCCGCGACGCGAAACCGCCGAGCAGCCTGGAATCGCGGCCGCCGGAGAGGAGGAGCGACACCTTGCCATGAGGACGTACGTGTCGGCGCACGGCCGAGTCCATTCCGGTGGCGAGCAGGTCCACCTGCTCATCGAAGCTGAGGGCGCCGTGGCGTTCTACTTCCGGAAAGACATAGTGCGATGCCTCCCTTGCACCCACCCCCGGTCGCCAGCGCAGGAGCGCACCGGCGCCGAGCCTTACGACTCCCTCGGTCAGACAGCGGCCGGCGAGCGGGCCACCCGCCAGCAGCAGCCCGAACAGGCCCTCCGCGCTTATCGCTTCGCGGAAGAGCGGATGATGGCGAAATCCCTCCGGCGTGGAACCGGCTAGCAGCACATCGCCCAACGCTGCATAGTAGACAGGGAACAGTCCGAGAATGTCTGCACCGATAATGACGTCGTCGCCTGCCACTACCGTTGCGGCGTAGAAACCGTCGAAGACCTGGGGCGTGGTCTGCTCGTTCGACCATGCGCGCGCAACCCCGGCCGCCGTTGCGCGGCCTCCGGTTCCGTCCTCCAGTGCATCGCCCCATAACACCGCGCCGGTATCGCCTGACGAAACCGTGCTTGGCGGCGAGTGCGGCGATGCACTCCAGACGATCGTCGTGCGCCCTGCTTCCAGCCGCCCGGCCGTTAGTGCAGGCACCGGGGCCAACCGGGGAACCGCCCGAGCCACACAGGCCTCACGGCGCGCCGGATCGGGATCGGACACCACTAAGAACGAAGCGATGAAGCAGTCTCGTCAGGCGTCAGGGGGAGGCGGCGAACCGCGTGCGATCAACTGCTCGAATCGCGCGTCCCCCCGCAACGGCTCCCAGGCGGGATCGAGACGCAGCCAGTGAGACGTCAGGCCAGACGGTATCCGAAGCGCCAAGTCGAGCGCATCGAGCGCTTCCTTCCGGTTTCCAACCAGCAACTGAACACGGGCTTCGTTGATTATCCAGTTCGGCCCATCGAGCGCGTCAGGCATGAGCAACTGCGCGCGCTTAGCCGCCGCGATTGCCTCTGCCTTTTCGCCGCGCAACGCGTACGCGATTCCCAACGCCCCGGAGATCCAGGCCACGTCCGGTGTCTTGGCGTATTCCGACTCGAGTACGAGAATGGAGGAATCGAGCGTCGCGCGCGCCGCGGCGCGCTGCCCCAGGTCGCCGAGTGCTTCGGCTCGAGCGAGCAGGTACATCGACGAATCCAGTCCGAAACGCCCGGGTACCGCCATCGCCAACCGTTCGGCCGGCGTGTCGTATAGGCGCGCGGCGCCCATCAGCCAATGGCCGAACAGCGGTCGCCAGCGGTCGGGGGGAACGATCGTAGTAACGCTGTCGAACAGCTTGCGTGCCGCCGCCGTATCGCCGCCGCGGCTCACCTGCAACCCCGCCTTCAATAGATAGGCATCGACGAACGTGGGCTGCAGGGTGATCGCCCGGTTGAGATACGTCTCCGCGAGATCATACTGCCGAATGTGCTGGCGAAGATGGCCGATGTTGAACCAGATGATGTGGAAGCGCGGGTCGAATTCGCCGGCACGCTCGTAATCCTGAGCCGCTTGAATCCACTCGCCCTTGCGACGCCGGATATTGCCGAGTTGGAGGTACACCCAGGCGTTGCTCGGCTGAATCTGGCGCGCTGCCGTAAGAGCGTCGATCGCCTTTTCGTAGTCCCACTCCCCCCAGTAGTGATACAGTCCCTGCGCGATGTGTGTCTCGGCCAGGTTTGGACCGTACTCCTTGGCCCGGTTTATCGCCGCACGCGCGAGCGCGAGGCGTTCCGGCGTCTCATCATAGCCGAGGCGATGAATCCACGCGTGCGTCTTCCCCAACTGTGCCCACGCCAGCGCGTAACCGGGATCGAGCTCCGTCGCTCGCTGGTACATCAGAGCCGCGGAATCCACATCCTGCCGCTCCCAGCTGCGGTTGTAGTAGCTGTTCCCGCGCAGGTAGAAGTCGTAAGCAGTGAGATTGTCGGTAGGAACCGCCGCCAGGCGCGCCCTCTCTGGATCAGGGAGGGCGATATTCAGCGCCCGTACCACGCTCTCCGCTACAGCGGCCTGCACGGCGAACACCTGGGAAAGATCGAAATCTCCCTCGTATACTCTTTCCTGCGTTAGGTCCGATACCTTTATCAGGCCGACGGTGATTCTCACACCCGGTATGCTGCTGCCCGCGCGGTTCCACCGGACGCTTCCCTCTATCAGATACGACACCCCGAGCTCCTTACCGATCTCCTCTATCGATTTCGAGCTGTTGCGATACTGGGCTGCCGAGGTGCGCGCGATCACCCCGATGCTTCCGACGCCCGAAAGGCGGGATGTGATCTCTTCAGTAATGCCTTCGGTGAAGTACTCATCCTCAGCGGCCCCGACATTTCGGAACGGGAGAACCACCAGCCGTGTATCGCCTCCGGCCGGACCGCCGCCGAGCGCGCGCCAGCCGAAATAGCCGCCGGTACCCAACAGAACGATGAGCACCGCGAGAACTGCCCACTTGGCAGGGCTGAGCGGCTGCGTGCGGGTCGAAGGCCCGGTGGCGGTGCCTGTCGCCCGACCGGCGGACTGCTCGGCTTCCGTTGCCTCACGCGGTGCGGCTCGCAGGGCAGCGGCGAACTCACCGGCCGTTGCGTATCGATCGGCCGGTACCTTCGACATCGCCTTGCGAACAACCGTCTCAATGCCGGGAGAGATGTTCGCCCGCGCCACCCGCATCGATGGAACCGCTTCCATCGCGTGCCGCGCCAATATCACCGGAGCCGAAGCACCGCTGAAAGGCGGCTCACCCACCAGCATCTGGTACAACACGCAACCGAGAGCGTAGATGTCGCTGCGGCCGTCGACCTTGTCGCCCATCCACTGTTCGGGACTCATGTAGTGCGGCGTTCCCACCGCAAGTCCCGTTTCCGTCAGCTTGTCGGCGACTGCCTGATCTACCGCTCGCGCGATCCCGAAGTCACTCAACATCACCCGGTCGCCGGAAAGCAGGATGTTCTCCGGCTTAATGTCCCGGTGCACGAACCCCAGATCGTGCGCGTATTCCAGCGCGTCGGACACCTGCAGAACGATCTTGATCGCCTCATCGATCGACAGCTGCCGGTCCCGCTTCATCCGGCCGCCTAGCGACTCTCCCTCCACGTACGGCATCACGTAGTACAGCGTGCCGTCCGATTCCCCCGAGTCGTAAAGTGTCAGAATTCCGGGATGGTCCAGCTGCGCCGTGATCCGGATCTCCCTCAGAAATCGTTGCGCGCCTACCGACCCCGCCAGCTCCGGCTCCAGCACCTTGACCGCGACCGCAGTGTCATCATCCGGATCGCGCGCCAGATACACGGTCGCCATTCCTCCCCGTCCGATCTCCTTCACGACGACGTACCGCTCGCCGAGCGCTTGTTGAAGATCCTCGAGAGGAGTAGTCACGTAAGTCGTCGACTAGTTGGCGGCCCGCCCATCGGCGAGCCCGCTGGCAGTTTCAAGCGGGAAAATGCTGCTGCAATACATCTCGATAGACCTCGGCGCGCCTGTCCCACGTATGATGCTCGAGAATGTAGCGTTGAGCACCTTCCCGATCCCACCGGCGCTCGGCCGCATCGATGACCAGCCGCGCCATCTCATTCATGTCGCCATTGCGCACCACGTACCCCAGCCCTGATTCGCGCACCACGTGGTCGTTCGGAAAGCCCGACTCGCTCACGGTTGGCAGTCCGGCACGAAGATAATGGTAGATCTTGGTGCTCTCGTTGTTATGCATGAACGTGCCTGCCGACACGACTACCCCGACCGTCGCGAAATGCATGTGGTCCCACGAAGTACGATACGGCACGGCACCCAAATGGGTGAC
>JBGTNB010000067.1:0-1502 GCA_041743285.1 Gemmatimonadaceae bacterium | reverse complement strand
GAAGCCCGGTGCGCGACGGGCCCCGCGTAAGGCGTAGGCGACATCGCGCTGAAGGTCTGCCGCGCCGGCGACTCCTCTCGCCTGACGTCCCCTTTCCCGGAAACGCTCCACGCCGCCGAACTCGAGCAGTGCGCGCCGGCGAGCCTCGTCAGGCGGTGTGCCCGATCGCTCGTGCCGGGCAGCCTGCATCTCCAGGTGGAATCGCATCTCGGCGTCCATCTCGCGGTCGACCGAGGATTGCCGGAACAGCGCCCGAAGCCTGAGGCCGACCCGTTGCTCCAGTCGCATGGGTGCCGCCTACGCCGTTTCGAGCACGAGCTCGATCGCCGATGAAACCTTACGCCAGCTCGTCATCTCCGAAGCGAGCGCGCGCCGTCCCTCGGGAGTGAGCTGGTAGAACTTTGCCGCGCGATTATTCTCGCTCGTGCCCCAGGTGGCGGTGATCCACCCCTTGGCCTCGAGCCGGTACAGGGCGGGATAGAGCGATCCCTGGCCAACCTGCAGCGCTTCGCGTGAGAGTTGCTGAATACGCTGGCTTACTCCCCACCCGTGCATTGGCTCGAGCGATAGGGTCTTCAGGATCAGAAGATCCAGCGTTCCCTGCAGTACGTCGCTTGAAGACTGCGCCACCCTGCACCCTCTTGTCGAGCGTCGAGGGGAGAATACAGCCTCTCTTGTCGGATGGCAAGGGGAACTTGGTTCCTCCTCGGTCGCGATGCCGAAATAATGGCCCGGCCGCAACCGGCCGGGCTGAGCATTTTAATCAGCCTTCGGCAATACTACCGCGCGACGGGCTCCAGGCGCACCACCGCTGTTGGCTCACCTCCGCGATGATCGATCGCCAGATAGATGTAGCCGTCAGGACCCTGCCGCACATCGCGGATGCGCCCGATTCCCGATAGAACTGTTTCCTCGTGGGTGACGCGCTGTCCGTCGAGCGTGAGCCGAGCGAGTTGCTCGCCGGCCATGCCACCAACGAACATGCTGCCGCGCCATCGCGGAAAGCGGTCGCCGGTGTAGAAAAGCAGCCCAGAGGTGGCGATGGATGGCACCCAGATGTGCGCTGGCTGCTTCATGCCCTCTTGGTGCGTGCCGGCGTGGATGGCCGCTCCGCTGCGATAGTTGACACCGAAGCCAACGACCGGCCAGCCATAGTTGGCGCCGCGCTCGATGAGATTCAACTCGTCGCCGCCCTGCGGGCCGTGCTCGTTCTGCCACAGGTCGTTCGTTTCCGGGTGAACGGCCATGCCCTGCGCGTTGCGGTGACCATAGCTCCAAATCTCGGGCAGCGTGTCGCCGCGACCGACGAACGGGTTGTCCGACGGCACGCGGCCATCATCGTGCAGGCGGATCGTGGTGCCGTAATGATTGGTCGGGTCCTGCGCCGGGTGCGCCGTGAGATCGCCGCGCGATGGAGACTGCCGGTCACCCACCGTGATGAACAGGTAGCCGTCGCGATCGAACGCGAGGCGAGATCCGTGATGCCCGCGTCCCGTCGTCCA
>JBGTNB010000066.1:0-1524 GCA_041743285.1 Gemmatimonadaceae bacterium | reverse complement strand
AAGCCCGGCATCGAATCTGGTGCCACGCCGCCCTCAGGCACCGTAAGGCGCAGCGTGAGTACGTTGCTCGAGTTGAATCCCGGATCGACGCCGAGCAAGTTGCCGAGGCTGCGAATCATCAGTCCGGAACCGGCTAGCAGTACGAATGCGAGAGCCACCTCGGCGATCACCAGCGTGCGCCGGTTGATTCCCATGCGCCGGCCGGAGCCCGCGCCGGCGCTGCCGTCCCGCAGGTCTCGCGAAAGGTCGGGTCGCGTGGTTTGGAGAGCCGGAACGAGCCCGAAGATGACACCGACAAGGACGGTAACCGCGAACGTGAAAAGGAGTGCGCTGCCGTCGAGGCGTATGGTGTCGAAACCCACCAGCCCGATTCCCCCCTCCAGGCCTTGAGCGCGGAGGGTCTCCTGCGGATTGATTGCACTGAGAATCCGCGTTCCGGCCACCGCCAGTGCAAGGCTCGCCACGCCGCCGAGCAAGGCAAGGACGACGCTTTCGGTAAGCAGCAGCCTTACGAGACGCGAGCGCCCGGCGCCTATCGCGAGCCGCACTGCGATCTCCTGCTTGCGTGCTGTCGCCCGCGCCAGGAGCAGGTTGGCCAGGTTGACGCAGGAGATCAGCAGCACGAGACCGACCGCCCCGAACAGCACGAGCAACGAACGGCGAAGTGCTTCGGCCACCCGGATCGTGTCGAGTTGGCGCGCCTCGGCGGTCCATTCGCGGGGGGCCGCGCTGGTGGTGAGTGCTCCCTCGCCCATCGGGTAGGCATCATAGATGCGCGGACCGAGGAGCCGGGCTTCGCTAGCGGCCTGTTCCGGGGCCACGCCGTCGCGAAGCCGGCCGATCAATGAGAACTGGAGCGCCCAAGGACCGTCAAGAGCGTTTGCCGAACGTGCAGAGAGGTTGAGCAGCGCTTCTGCTTTTCCCGAGAGTCCGCGAAATCCCGGGGGCATCACTCCGGCGATTTCCCAAGGTTCGTTGTTCAACAGCAGCGACTTGCCGACTATCTCCGGATCGGCATTGAACCGCCGCTGCCAGAGCGCGTCACTGATGATCGCTACCCGCCGCGCGCCGGGAGCTGCGTCCAGCTCCGACGGGAAATCGCGTCCTCGCGCGACGCGTACTCCCAGCGTGGACAGATACTCGGTGGTGACCTCTTCTATTTCCAAACGCTCAGGCTCGGCGCCCGACATCGTCGTCTGCGATGACGAGTGGAGTGCGAGCGTGCCGTAGCTGCGCTGAGCATCGCGAAAGACTGTGTACTTGGGATAGGACCAGGGGGCCGTACCTTCGTCAGGCGTGGACTGAACGATGTCCATGAGCCGGTGCGGCTCGGGGAAGGGAAGCGATCGAAGCAACAGCGCGTCGACGGCTGAATAGATGGCGGTATTTGCGCCAATGCCGACGGCGAGCGTGAGCACGGCGACGGCCGTGAATCCCGGCCGGCGGACGAGTCCGCGAACGGCGTAGCGAACATCATCGAGGAAATCGTAGAGTCGGCCGCGCATGTCGAATCACCATTCCGGA
>JBGTNB010000065.1:0-3256 GCA_041743285.1 Gemmatimonadaceae bacterium | reverse complement strand
TGGTTCAAATCCACTCGCCCCGACCATACCGCGGAAGGAGCTCCATGAGCTCCTTTTGCGTCTGCGCGAGTAGCTCAGTTGGATAGAGCGTCGGCCTCCGGAGCCGAAGGTCACAGGTTCGAATCCTGTCTCGCGCGTTTTGGCGCCGCCGCCGTCCGGTAGATCCGGACGGCGGTCGTGCGTTCGGCGCTGCCTTACGAACGCCCGGCCAGTTGACGCCACCCTCGCACGGCATGAAGTTCGCCCTGAAGCATGGCAGGCGTCGTTCGCCCAGATCCCCTTACCTCCGGTATGCCACGATCCCTTCGCTGGCGCAAACTCGTTCCAGGGCTGCTTACGCTGGCGGCGGTGGCAGGACTCGCCTTCGGAATCCTGAGGTATGCGCAGATCGGAGCTTTGCGCGGCGATAATTATCGCCTTTACACGTTCACCAACGAAGCGCGTGGAATACTCAAGAACTCCGAAGTCTGGCTGAGTGGGCAACAGGTGGGCGTCGTGGATGACATCGAGTTTCGACAGGTCACCACCGATACCGCCAAGCGCCTCCGCCTTACGCTCCGCGTTCTTACCAAGCACCGCGAGCTTCTTCGTGGCGATTCCTACGCGCAGATTCGAAGCGGTGGAAGCATGCTCGGCGCTCCAGTGGTCTATATCACCGGGGGAACCGTAGCGTTTCCGGCGCTGGAAGAGGAAGCCGTTGTTCCGAGCCTGGAGCAGGCCGACGCCGAGAATATCACGTCGGAGATTGCGCGCGCGTCACGCGAGTTCCCAGAGATTGCGCGCACCTCCAAACGGATTCTCGAACACTTTCGAGCGCTCGCGCGCGAGCTCGACGACGTAGGGACCGATGAGCCGGGAGTGGCCTTGCGCGTCGTCACCAGGCGCGCGCAACGTCTCACCGCCATTCCGGATACCGGGTCTGTGGGGATGTTCCTGTCCGACTCGGTCGCGTTGGCGCAGCGTCTTCGGCGGCTCATGGTGCGCGCGGATTCCCTGACTGCACACCTCCACGCAACCCGAAGCGCATTTTCCCGCCAGGCCACTGACTCCGCGCTCACCCGGGAGATCGCCGACCTGCGTAATGAGGTCTCGATCGTGCGCACGCTCGTGCTCGAGTCAAGAGGAACTGCCGGACGTCTGCTGTTCGACCAGGCGATACCGCTCCGTTTGGAGGAAGTGCAACGCGAGCTTGGCCGTCTAATGGAAGACCTTCGCCAAGACCCGTCTCGTTACATAATGCACTGACCGTTGCCCAACGCGCTTGTGCTTGAGGACGCGGCGCTGTACAAGGCGCCGCAGCGGCTCGAGCGCGCCGGCCGCATCGTTGCCGAATGGGGAATATCCGAGAATAATCGTAAGGCAAAGTACTACAGCTGACCGAATCAGGCCGCCGGAAACGCGGCGACGATGCGGCAACCTCGCGACAGTATGCAGCGGCGGTATTCGCCGTGCTCGAGACAGCCTGAGAGGCGGAGGAATCGTCGATGCCCAACGATCGCCGCCCCGGCCGCCTGTTCCGGTTCCCATGGCGCAGTGCCGAGCACATCGCCGACGAGATCGACACCGAAGTAGGGTTTCATCTGGAAATGCGCGAGCGCGAGATGCTCGCGACCGGCATGTCCGCCGCACACGCACATGCCGCCGCCCGCGACAAATTCTCGTCGCCTGGTATGGCTTGAAGTTGGTAATTGCAGCTCGTCCGGAGTCACTCTCGGCTCTGTCCACGGTTCGACTGGAGCCGGCAGTGCTCGGCTGCTGAGCCGGGATCCTGTCGATTGGAGTGAGCCTGCCGGAAGATCGTTATGCGTCACGGGAGGCGCGGGTGGGCGCATTCGACAGGATTCTAGCCGAGATTGGCCGTATTCCGGGAATCGGTGCTCACACCATTGCTTCGGGCGTTCCACCGAGTACTGGCATGACCTTCGGAGCGCTGCACGTCGAAGGGGGCCCTGCTGAAGCCGAGGCGCCCGTAATGGTGGGATTCAACATGGTCAGTCCCGATTATTTCCGCATGCTCGCCATCGACTTTCGGGAGGGAAGCACGTTCGGGCCGGATAGTCGCGTTGCGGACGGATTAAACCCGGCCCGGCTCCGCGTGTGCAGTACCCTTGCCGCAAGGTCGGTATTTCAGCAATTTGAAGGAGCCGGCGAGCAAGGGCTCGGCAGCCGAGCTGGACTGGCGCGAATCATGCCTCAGCGGGAAATCGTTTGCCGGTCGCGATTGACGCGATTGGCGCCAGTTCACCACGTTAGGTCGGTCTGCCGCGGTCTTGACCGCCTCTCCGCGGCCGGTGTAGCTTGTTGTGACCCACGCATCCCCCCCGAATACCCCCACTTCTCAGCTCCCCGCAACCGACGCGCTCGGCTCACCCTCGTCGCGGATTACCGCCGATGGGCAGCCGGATGTCTCAGCCGGGGGCCTTCAGCCCGCCAGCAGCGTGTTAGTGGAGCCAGCCGCCGTGGACATCACCGAGCTCAAGCGCAAAAGCGTTGCCCAACTGCAGGAGGTTGCCGAGGAGCTCAACATCACCAGCTACTCGGGGCTTCGAAAGCAGGATTTGATTTTCCGCATCGAGCAGAGCCTGCTGGATTCGGACATCGTGCTGCGCGGCGAAGGCGTGCTGGAGATCCTGCCCGAGGGCTACGGTTTTCTGCGCAGCCAGGACTGGAACTACCTCTATGGTCCTGATGATATCTACGTGTCGCCGTCGCAGATCAAGCGCTTCGATCTGAGAACTGGCGACACCGTGCTTGGCCAGGTGCGACCCCCCAAGGAGGGAGAGCGCTACCTGGCGCTTCTAAAGGTTGAGAGCATCAACGGATCCGATCCCGACACCGCCAAGCATCGCATCGCCTTCGACAACCTGCGCCCCTCGTATCCAGACGAGCGCTTGCGGCTGGAGATGCAGAATGGCGATCCCAGCATGCGGGTGATGGACATCATCACACCCATCGGCAAAGGGCAACGGGGGTTGATCGTTGCTCCACCGCGAGCGGGCAAGACTATCATCATGCAGAAGATCGCCAATGCGGTGCTGGAGAATCACCCCGAGGTGACGTTGATCGTGCTGCTCATCGATGAGCGGCCTGAAGAAGTCACCGACATGCAGGAGCACGTGAACGCCGAAGTGATAAGCTCGACATTCGACGAGCCCGCCGACCGTCACGTGCAGGTCGCCGACATGGTCATCGAGAAGGCGAAGCGACTGGTGGAGCACGGCAAGGACGTCGTCATTCTCCTCGACTCGATAACGCG
>JBGTNB010000064.1:0-2564 GCA_041743285.1 Gemmatimonadaceae bacterium | reverse complement strand
TGGATGCGCGATAATGAAGTCCTTGCCGCCGGTTTCGCCGACGATTCGGGGATACGAACGGTAGCTGGACATGTTCGCGCCGATCGTCTTCCACATGCTGTTGAATACGCCGGTGCTTCCGGTGAAATGCACCCCTGCCAGCTGCTCGTGTCCGAGCGCGACGTCGGAAATCGCCTTTGGATCCCCCGGCACGAAGTTGATCACGCCGTCGGGGAGCCCGGCCTCACGCAGGATCTGGAGGATGTACCAGGAGCTGAGCACCGCCGTGCTCGCCGGCTTCCAGACGACGGTGTTGCCCATCAATGCCGGCGCGGTTGGCAGGTTGCCGCCGATCGCGGTGAAGTTGAACGGAGTGATGGCATACACGAATCCTTCGAGCGGCCGGTAGTCGAGCTGATTCCACATGGCCTGCGTGCTCAACGGCTGCTCGGCGTACAGTTCCTGCGCGAAGTAGGTATTGAAGCGCCAGAAGTCGATCAGTTCACAGGCTGAGTCGATCTCCGCCTGATAGGCAGTCTTCGACTGGCCGAGCATGGTTGCCGCGTTCAGCGTGGAGCGCCAAGTGGTAGACAGCAGTTCGGCGGCGCGCAGGAACACCGCGGCCCGATCTTCCCACGGCCAGTTAGCCCACTGCGGTTCAGCTGCTCGTGCCGCGGCTATCGCGCGTTCTACGTGCTGCGGAGTCGCCCGGTGCCAGTCGGCCAATACATGCTCGTGCGCGTGCGGCATTACCGACTGGGCGAGGTCGCCGGTGCGAATTTCCTCGCCGCCAATCACGAGCGGAATGTCGATCCGTTCCTGCGCCATGCTCGTCAGGCGTGACTTGAGCTCGGTGCGCTCCGGCGACCCCGGCGCGTATGTCCGCACGGCCTCGTTGACGGGCATTGGAATCCGGCGAATTCCCGTGAATCCGGCCACCCCTCCTCCCGCAGGGACAAGCGGCGCTGTGGACCCGTCGGAAACCGCGGAGGCGTCGGCTTTTCCGCCCCGTGCTTCCCTTTCGGCACGCGGTGGCTTGGTAGTCGGTGCTGACATGAGCTTCAAACTCCGGTTTGTGGTACCTGGAGAAACTTAGCGGACGTGGAATCCAGAAATGATGAAAAGCGGGAAATGGGAAATGGGAAATGGGAATGGGACGAAACAAGCAGAGATCCTCACGTGCCCCCTGATCACCCGGCTGGAATAGAGTTAGGTTACCACCCCGGCCCTCGACCCCCGATCCTCGACCCCCGATCCTCGACCCCCGATCCTCGACCCCCGATCCTCGACCCGCGACCCGCGACCCGCGACCCCCGACCCCCGACCCCCGACCCCTTGTTGCCTCTCATCCTCGGCTCGCACACAGTCGATAATGGCGGAATCGACAAGGCGGCGTTGCGCGCCGGAAGCGCCGGCCTGCGAGCAGTCCAGATCTTCACGGCGATTCCCAAGTACTATGGCGACAAATCTTCGATCCGTCCGGAGCGGGTGCAGCGGTTTCGTAAGGCGCTCGACACCGCCGGAATAGACCGGCGGCATGTGGTTGTTCACGCCGCTTACGTTCTCAACAGTGCTACAATCGATGAGGTGAAGTACACCCGCGCGGCGGCCGGCCTGGTGAAGGAAATGGAGCGCTCGACGGCAATCGGTGTCGGCTCCGTCTGCTTTCACCCTGGTGCGGCAACCGACGGGGACCGCGAGGCAGCGGCGCGGCGTATTGGTGCCGCGGTAACTGGCGCGCTGCGCGCCCACCCGGGTGACACCCGTCTTCTAGTCGAGAACACCGCCGGAGCCGGCACGACGATGGGTCGTACGCCCGACGAGGTGGCCACCATTCTGGCCCACGTGCCTGACGATTTGCGGCCGCGCACGGGCTACGGGCTCGACACGTGTCATCTCTTCGCGGCGGGACACGCGATCCACGAGAGCGAGGCTGCCTTGCGCGGCGTGCTCGACGAGTTCGAGTCTGTCACCGGCGAGCCGCCCTCGTTCTTTCACCTCAACGACAGCGAGGGCGAGCTGGGATCCAACCGGGATCGTCACATGCTCATCGGAGAGGGACGGATTGGCGTGGAGCCCTTCCGATGGCTCCTCGGCGACCGTCGTGCGAGGGGCGTACCGCTGGTCCTCGAGACACCCCAGCAGCATTACGACATCGCCGATGACGACATCAGTGCCGATCCTTACGACGTGCGGATGCGGCAGCTTCTGGAAAGCCTGGCGGACCGGTGACGAGGCGACTCGCCTGCCCCAATAACCGGCGGCGTCTGGAGAATCCTAACGCCACTGCGCCAGATTCAGGCCGAAGAAGGGCTGCACACCCTCTCGAATCTCCGGTTGATCATCGCGGATTCCCCGACGATCGAGCGCTTTCTCCAACTCCCTTGAGAGGAGCTGGCGGCGTCGATCAGCGCCCTCCCACGGCAGGTCGTTGGAGACGGAGCGGCGTGGGAGTGAAACGTCGAGTCGGCGGATTGCAGCGCTCAGAGTGAGAAAAAGGTGATGATGCCTATTGCGTACGCCTCTAGTGCATTTACTTTGTGGCGCGATGGATGTGTATTCCCAGAGACGTAATGCTCCATTTT
>JBGTNB010000063.1:0-3943 GCA_041743285.1 Gemmatimonadaceae bacterium | reverse complement strand
CCGCCGGCGGATGCAACGGGGGAATGGTATGCCGTGGCGGCTCCCCCATCGCCGATTGCCGGCGCGCTTTCCGGCGTTGTTTGGGACAGCCTGGCGCCACTGGAGGTCTCGTCCAACGTGCCGCGTGGTGAATGGGAGGGGCTCATAACGAGTCGCCCTCGGCTCGACGCACGGCGGACGGCCATCACCGGAACCGCTTCCGGCCGGCGCGTAGTGGTAGTTGGCGCATCCGGAATGTGGCGCTGGCGCTTTCGCGGCGGTACGAGCGCCGATGCCTACGCAGCGCTGTGGGGGGGTATATTCGATTGGCTGACAGCGGAACCGGTGGACCGGCGCGCGGCGGTGCTCGCCGATCGGGTCATCCGAAGTGGAGACCGCGTGAGATGGCGCCGCGGCAGCGGGTCCGATTCAGTCGTTATGGTTCTGGCGCGGCGTAGGGGGGATTCGGTGGGCGTCGATACGATGGCGATTCGGTTCGGATCTGGCGGTACAGTCGCCGAGTCGGACCCGATGCCCCCCGGAGCCTACGACCTGGAAATCGCCGGCGGCCCGGCACTGCTCGTAGTGAACCCGTCGCCGGAAATGCTACCCCAGAGGCGTACCGTCTCCAGCGGAGCGGTTGGCGGGGCGGCCGTAGCGAGCGACGCTCCAAGGCTGCGGGATCGCGGCTGGGCATATTTGCTGGCAGTCGGCGCGCTGTGTGCGGAGTGGCTTGTCAGACGCCGAATGGGATTGAGATAGGACAACGGGAAATGGGAAATGGGAAATGGGAAACGTGACCGGATCGCGTCTTCCGTCCCCCGGCACCATCGCCCGCCTTACCTTATCCCATTTCCCGTTTCCCATTTCCCATTTCCCGTTCTCGTATAGTGGCTCGAATACTTAAGAAGAAAGGCGACGTCCCCCAGCGCTCGTTATGGTCGCGGCTCAAGGACTTCGCCATGATGGATGTCGCGGTGCTCGCTCAGGGCGGCGTGGCGCCGGGTTCCATCGAGCGGCTCGAGGAAATCCTGCTCGAGGCCGACTTCGGCGTGACGCCTACACTCCGGCTGGTGGAGGAGGTCGAACGAAAAGCCGAGCGAGGACTGGTAAAGACGCAGGACCAGTTTCTGGACGCTCTGCGCGAGGGTGTGGAGCGGGTGCTCCGCTCCGGCAACAGCGATCCCGCGCTGCGGCTCGGCACCTCCATCCCGGCGGTGGTCCTTGTCGTTGGCGTTAACGGAGCGGGGAAGACCACGTTCATCGCCAAGCTTGCCCACCGTCTGGGTCGCGAAGGCAAGAGTGTGCTCGTTGCCGCCGGGGATACCTTTCGCGCCGGAGCAATCGACCAGCTGCGCGTATGGGCGGACCGTGTCGGTGCCCACTTCGTCGGCGGACAGCCCGGCTCTGACCCCGCCGCGGTAGCGTACGACGCGATCGAGGCGGCGATCGCCCGCGGCACGGATGTGGTCATCGTCGACACCGCCGGCCGGCTGCACACGCAGTCGAACCTGATGACCGAGCTCCAGAAGATGGCTCGCGTCATCGCCAAGCGCCTGCCGGGCGCGCCTCACGAGACCTTGCTCGTACTCGATGGAACAATCGGGCAGAACGCCGTGCAGCAGGCCAAGAGCTTTGCGAGCTCCGTTCCGCTCAGCGGAATCGTGATCACCAAGATCGATGGCACCGCTCGCGGCGGAATCGTCGTCGCCGTCCACGAGGCCCTCGATGTGCCGGTAAAATTCGTCGGCGTCGGCGAGACGGTCGAGGACCTCCTGCCATTCGATGCCTCGGACTACGCGCGCGAGCTCTTGGAAGAATAGGAGCCGAGGGACGCGGGATGCGGGACGCGGGAGGCATAACGCCGGGATGCGGGACGCGCGACGCGCGACGCGGGTTGCCGGCTGATGGTCGTGGTTCGAAGGTTGGTGCACCCACATCCAATTCCTAACACTTCGCACTTCGCACTTTCGCGTTTCGCAACTCGCAACTCTCTTCTCTCTTCCCCTTGCCCGTGGACCTCGTCACTCCGATCACCTTCCTGAAAGGTGTCGGGCCGCGGCGTGCTGATGTACTGCGGCGGCTGGGGATCGTGCTCGCCGGCGATCTCCTCTACCACGTGCCGCATCGCTACGAAGACGCGACGACCGTCTCCAAGGTGGCATCGCTCGAGGCGGGGCAGGATGGCACGGTCATCGGGACCGTGGTATCCACCGGTGTGCTCCCCACCCGAAAGGGCCTGCGCATCTTTCAGGCGGTGATCAAGGACTCGTCAGGCCTGCTCGAGGTTGCGTGGCCGGGACAGCCGTTTCTCGAGCGGGTAATCCGCAAGGGCGATGTGCTGCTTGCTACCGGCCCAGTGCGCTTCTTTCATGGCCGTCAGCTGGTGCCGCGAGAATTCGTCAATCTCGGTCCGGAAGAGGATCAGGAGGCGAACGGACGAGTACTCGCCATTTACCCAGCCACCGAAGGAATTTCGGTCAAGCAAATCCGCGCGCTCATCGAGTTCAACCTTGATGCCTTGCTCCCGCACGTGACGGAGCACCTTCCGGCAGCCGTGGTCGCCCGGGCCGGAGTTCCAACGTTGCCCGAAGCACTGCGGATGGTACACCGGCCGGCAACGCTCGCCGAGGCGATGCACGGACGTTCCCGGCTCGCGTTCGAGGAGCTGTTCTTCGTACACCTCCTGCAGCACCGGGCGCGCGAGTTGGCACGTGAAAGCCGCACCGGGATTGCGTTCGCCAACCGGCGAGCTCTCACATCTAAGCTCAGGAGCGTCCTGCCGTTTACGCTCACCAGCGCGCAAACGCGCGCCATTCGCGAGATCGTCACCGACATGTGCAGCGGACAGCGCATGCACCGGCTCCTCCAGGGTGACGTGGGCAGCGGAAAGACGATCGTCGCCCTGTTCGCCGCTCTGCTGGCGATCGAGAACGATTATCAGGTCGCCTTGATGGCGCCAACGGAGCTGCTCGCCGAGCAGCACATGCGAACCACGGAACGCCTGCTCGCCCCGTTAGGCATCATCCCGCAGCTGGTAACCGGCGGCCGGTCGGCGCGCGCCCGGCGGGAAGCGGCTTCGCGTCTCGAGAGCATCGAGCCGGTTCTCGCCATCGGGACCCATGCACTGGTTCAGGAGCGCACGCGCTTCGCCAATCTAGGCCTGGCCATCGTCGATGAGCAGCATCGCTTCGGTGTCGAGCAGCGAGCCGCGTTAGGAACCAAGGGTCAGCGGCCCGACGTACTGCTGCTCAGCGCGACGCCTATCCCACGTTCTCTGGCGCTCACTTTATACGGGGATCTGGATCTCAGCATGCTCGATGAACGTCCGCCGGGCCGCCAGCCGGTGACCACGCGTCTCCGTCCGGAGCGGGCCAGGTCGCGCGTGCTGGAGTTCGTCTGTACCGAGCTCGCCGCCGGCCGTCAGGCGTATGTCGTCTACCCTGTAATCGAGGAGTCGGAGAAGGTCGACCTGAAAGCGGCAACGACGATGTACGAAACGCTGGCCGCCGGGGCCTTTGCCGGCCGAAAGGTGGCTCTGATGCACGGGCGCATTCCCGCGGCGGCCCGCGATGCGGCAATGCGCGCCTTTCGCGATGGCGAAATCGACGTCCTGGTCACGACCACCGTCATAGAGGTGGGCATCGACGTCGCCAACGCCACAGTCATGCTGATCGAGCATCCGGAGCGGTTCGGCCTCTCCCAGTTGCACCAGTTGCGGGGACGCGTGGGACGCGGCGCGGAAGCATCGTACTGCATTCTGTTAGGCGATGTGAGTCCGGACGCGGCCGAGCGACTGCACATGTTCGCCGGCACCGACGACGGATTCGACATTGCCCGCGCCGACCTCCGATTGCGCGGCATGGGCGATCTGTTCGGGGAGCGGCAGCACGGGGTGCCTATGTTCCGGTTCGCCGATCCGATGCGCGACGAGGAGCTGGCCCTCACCGCCCGCGACGCCGCC
>JBGTNB010000062.1:0-1557 GCA_041743285.1 Gemmatimonadaceae bacterium | reverse complement strand
GGTATTCACGTATTTCTTCCAGTACCTGCCGTTCATCCTGCTGTTCGGCCTCTGGCTGTTCTTTCTCAGGCAGATGCAGGCCGGTGGTGCCAAGGCATTTTCCTTCGGCAAGTCAAAGGCGAAGCTGCTGACGGGCGATACTCCCAAGGTCACGTTCGCCGACGTCGCCGGCGCGGATGAAGCAAAGGCGGAGCTCGAGGAGATAATCGAGTTCCTGAAGGATCCGCAAAAATTCACGCGGCTCGGAGGTCGGCTGCCCAAAGGGGTGCTGCTCGTCGGCCCGCCGGGAACCGGCAAGACACTGCTCGCCCGCGCGGTTGCCGGTGAGGCGGCGCGTCCGTTCTTCTCCATGTCGGGCTCCGACTTCGTAGAGATGTTCGTGGGCGTCGGCGCTAGCCGGGTACGCGACCTTTTCGAGCAGGGCAAGCAGCACGCGCCGTGCATCATCTTCATCGATGAGATAGACGCCGTGGGACGGCACCGTGGAGCCGGCCTCGGCGGCGGACACGACGAGCGGGAGCAGACGCTCAACCAGTTGCTCGTCGAGATGGACGGCTTCGAGGGCAACGATGGCGTTATCCTCATCGCGGCAACCAACCGTCCCGATGTGCTCGATCCGGCGCTCCTTCGCCCCGGTCGGTTCGATAGGCAGGTGGTTGTCGATCTGCCGGATCTCCGTGGCCGTGAGGAGATTCTAAAGGTGCACCTGCGCAAGGTGCCGGTAGCCGACGATGTGGATGTGACCGTGCTCGCGCGCGGAACGCCGGGTATGTCAGGCGCGGATCTGGCGAATCTGGTGAACGAATCCGCGCTGCTGGCGGCGCGGCGCAATCACGAGCGCGTGAACTACTCCGACCTCGAGGATGCCAAGGATAAGGTGATGCTCGGCGCCGAACGGAAGTCGATGGTGATGAAGGAGGAGGAGCGCCGCAACACTGCCTATCATGAGGCGGGTCACGCGGTCTGCGCGATCAAGACGCCGGGATGCGATCCGCTGCACAAGGTTACCATAGTGCCGCGTGGCCGCGCGCTGGGTCTGGCGTTCACACTGCCCACCGAGGACCGCTACTCGGTGAACCGGCAACAGGTCGAGGCGATTCTCGTCATGACGTACGGCGGGCGTGTGGCCGAGGAGATCATCTTCGGGCACGACCGGGTGACGACGGGCGCCTCGAACGACATTCAGAAAGCGACGGTACTCGGACGCCGGTACGTAGCGCAGTGGGGGTTATCGGAGACGATTGGGCCGGTACTGGTAGGCGAAAACGAGCAGGAGGTGTTTCTCGGTCGCGAGCTGGGACACCGGCGCGAGGTGTCGGAAAAGACCGCGCAGCTGGTGGACGCCGAGGTTTCCCGTCTGCTCAACGAGGCGTACGAGCGGGCCCGCACCACGCTGATCGAGCATAACGACCTGCTTCACTCGATCGCCGCGGCGCTGCTCGAACGTGAAACGCTGACGTCGGAAGACATCGCGTACCTGGTTCGGGGCGACAAGCTCCCGCCTCGCAAGGCACCGACGCCGCCAACCGCGCCCGCGCCGGCGCAGCCGGCACTGGC
>JBGTNB010000061.1:0-4375 GCA_041743285.1 Gemmatimonadaceae bacterium | reverse complement strand
CGAGATCATCGCGGTACAGTTGTCAACGAGGCGATGGCGTGCGGCCTGCCGGTCATCATTTCCGATCAGGTTGGTGTTTGGGGACCCGGCGACATCGTGCGCCATGGAGAGAATGGATTCGTCTTTCCGGTCGGCGATCGGGCGGAGCTCGCGCGCTACCTCGATGTAATCGTCGAGAACGCGGGGGCGCGGCAGTCGATGGGCCAAAAATCGCGTGAGATAATTTCGCAATGGAGCTTCGAAGCGGATACGAACGGTATCCTCCAAGCACTGACGGCGCAGGGTTTACCGCGCGCTCGGTAATCCGCGGTGTTGATGCGGACGGTTACCGCCATGGCTGCAGTGGCAGTGGGCAATGCGATCGAGCCTAGGCGCGTCGCTTCTTTCGACGGATGAGCCGGTGCTGGACACTGCCGTCGTCGCATCACACCGTGGTAGCAATCCTAGGGTGACTTTAACCAGTTCGAGATCGGGCGCGATCGCGGCCCGACTTCAGCTCCTCACGACATCCTGATCCTGCGAGTTCTCTTCGACGCACGCTCCGTTCGCACCCCTGCAGGTGCCTATGTCTTTCGTGGCCTGACGACGGGTTGGATGAACGACCATCGCGTAAGTGCCGTGCTCGCCGCCGTGCCAGCGGGATTCAATAGGTCCTGGCTCCCAGAGGGCGTTGAACCGATTTGCATGCTTGAGGTCAGTTGGCTCAAGCACCTTCGCACCGAACTGCCACAAATCGCCGATCGTGCCGTCGCCGACATTATCTTCGTTCCGAACGGCTTGCCGCCCGCCGATCCCCGCGTCGTCATCTATTTTCAGGATCTCTATCATTTCCGTATCCTCTCTGGGCCAGCGTCGCTGAAGGTGCGTGCTGCGGAGCTAGCGCGGGCTGCCTGGCGCAGATATGCCGCGCCCTCATGCCTTCTCGCCGTACCGGTATCTACGGACATCCACCACGAGGTAGTCCGCCGCCTCGACATTCCAATCGTTATGATCCCCAACGGTGTGGACGTGGGAAATGCACGCTGGGCAGGCGGCGGCGATCGCATCATCGTAATGGGCGGCCACGGCCGTCGCAAAGGAGAGGATGTTGGCCTTCGTGCCTGGGCTTTAGTGGCGGCTCAGCTGCGCAAAGGTCTTCGCTTGGGGCTCATCGGTATCGAGCCGAACGAGCGCCGGAAGGAGTTACAACAGCTAGCCGAGCGTCTGGGAATCGGAGAGTCTGTCAATGTCGAAGGCAGCATGCCTCGAGCCGAGTATCTCGAGCGCATTGGCGAGAGCGTTCTGACCGTCTCGTGCAGCCGGATGGAAGCGTTCGGATTGCCGGTCGCCGAATCGCTGGTTATGGGAGCTCCCGTTATCGCCAGCGACATCTCCTCGCACAGAGAACTGATCGCCCGCGCCGGCGCCGGGGAATCGTTTCCCTCGGGCGATGCTACCGCCTTGGCGAGAAAGATCAGTGCAGCGCTCGACGGCGGCATGCCCCCTAGACTCGCCACTCCTCCCTTCGGCTGGAGCTGGCGCGATCGCGCTCGCCAGCACGTCGATGCGTATCATGACGCGCCCGCATCGGCAAACGGATAATGTGCGGGATTAGCGGAGTTCTGGGACCATGGGCGCGCGCCGGCGAGGCGCTGCCTGACGCATGTCAGGCACATCGTGGACCCGACGGCGTCGGTGCCTACGTCGACCCGCTGGGCCGCGCCCGCCTTCAGTTCCAGCGCCTCGCGATCATCGATCTCTCCGAGGCGGCCAACCAGCCCTTGCCCAACGAGGATCGTACAGTCTGGGTCGTTTGTAACGGCGAGATCTACAACTTCAGGGAGCTGCGGGAGGAGTTGCTACAGCGGGGCCACACTTTCCGCTCGCACGGTGACGTCGAAGTCCTGGTGCATCTCTGGGAAGAGCACGGCCCAAGCCTGCTCGACAGGTTGAACGGCATGTTCGCATTCTGCATATGGGATTCGCGGACTGGCGAGGCCTTCCTCGCGCGCGATCATGCCGGCATAAAGCCGCTTTACGTTGCGCACGACGGGCACGGACTGGCGTTCGCCAGCGAGGCAAAGGTCCTGCTCGACCTGCCAGGCGTATCACGAGCGATCGATCCCGTCGCGTTGAGACAGTATCTCACCTTCCTCTGGGTGCCGGGGACGAGAACAATGTGGCGCGACCTGCACAAGCTGCCGCCGGCCGGTTGGATCAAGTGGCGCGACGGAAAGGTCGACAAAGGAACTTGGTGGGACTGGAATCAGAGCGAAAAGGAGCAACGATCGCCTGACGAATGGCCGCTAGCCTTACGGGAGACCCTGACGGAATCGGTCGGTCGACAGATGGTCAGTGATGTGCCGGTGGGGGTATTGCTCAGCGGCGGCCTCGATTCTTCCGCGATTACTGGCGCAATGCGAGCCGTCATGCCTGACAGCCGTATTCGTGCGTATACCGCACGAGTCGAAGGTGGTGCCACTGACGGATTCTCCGACGACTTGCCATTCGCTCGTCAGGTGGCGTCTCATCTGCACGTGGACCTGGTTGAAGGATCGATCGCTCCCGACATCGTTTCCCTCCTCCCGACCCTCGTCTGGCACTCGGACGAGCCGCTCGCCGACCCCGCGATCGCCGCGTCGTATCTGCTCAGCCGCGCTGCGCGTGAGCACGGCACCGTCGTACTGCTCTCGGGACAGGGCGCCGATGAGCTCTATCACGGATATCGCAGTCACGAGGCCATTCGCCTGGCGCGTCGCCTGTCAGGCGTGCCGGCACCGCTCATGCGCGCTGCCACCGCCATGGCTCAGGCGGCAATCGGCGGAGCCGGAATGACCGCCGACGCCATGCCTCGGCGTGCATTGAAGATGCTCCGATTCCTCGGAGCCGATGCACAGGACCGCGTGCTGCAACTTGCCGACTGGGGGTCCTCTGCCATGCGCGACGAGCTTCTGCTGGACGATGGCAATGCTCCGTCGGAATCGGACGTGTACGGCGAATATCTGGCCCTGTTCGAGCAGGCGCGCGCGACAACCGATGAAGAGCGCTGGAGCTACGTGCTGTTCAAGACTTTCCTGCCGGCGTTGAATCTGACATATGGCGATCGCACATCCATGGCAGCGTCAGTGGAGTTGCGTGTCCCATTCCTCGATCGCGCGCTGATAGAGCAGGCCGGCCGCATTCCATCCGCGCTCAAGATCCGTTCGGGACGGCAGAAGTGGGTGCTCTCCGAAGCTGCCGCGCCGTGGCTGCCCCCTGAGATCGCAACCCGACCAAAGACAGGCTTCGGCGCACCATTACGATCCTGGCTCGCACGAGATCTTCAGCCTCTGATGCGAAGCGTTTTGCTCGGCGACCGGTTCCTGTCCCGCGGCCTTTTCCGCTCCGAAGGAATGGAGACACTGCTCGATGACCTGGAGAGCGGCCGCCGCGACGTCGCCTACATCGTTTGGGCGCTGTTCACATTCGAGGTGTGGGCGCGCACCTTTCTCGATGGGGATGGGCGCGAGACCGTCCTATTGGAGCCCGCCGCCTGACGATGGCCGGCCACCCCCGCCTCCTCTGGGTCAACCACTTCGCCGTCGCCCCCGACATGGGCGGCGGCACCCGCCACGTCGAGCTCGGCCGCGAGCTGGCTCGCCTCGGTTGGCACGTCCGCATCGCCGCCAGCGACTTCCACCTCCACCGCCGTACCTATCTACGCCGGCGAAGCGCCGCTGATCGTCAGGCGGTCGCCGAGCAGATTGATGGCGTGGAGGTGGATTGGCTCTGGGCCTCGCCTTACACGAGCAACGACATTCGGAGAGTGGGGAACTGGCTCACCTTCGCCCGCTCCCTCGGCGCAATGCGCTTCGATGAGCCCCCTCATGTAGTGATCGGATCCACTCCGCACCTCTTCGCCGCCCTCGCCGCGCTGCGACTGGCCAGGCGGCTCGGCGTCCCCTTCGTACTCGAGGTGCGCGACCTTTGGCCCGAGAGCCTCGCCGTGGGTGGCGCCAAGCGCGGACTCGGTTATCACGGGTTGTCCGCCGTCGCCAGCTACCTCTACCGCAAGGCAGACCACATAATCGTCCTCGCCCGCGGAGTAGCCGACTACCTCGAGCAGCGTGGCGTGCCGCGCGAAAAGCTGTCCGTCGTACCCAACGGCGCCGATGTCTCGATGTATGCGGCAGTTCACAACGTGAACGGGCACGTGGGACTCAAACTCGTCTACGCCGGCGCGCATGGACCCGCCAACGGCCTGGAGATGGTGCTCGACGCTGCGCACGAGCTCCGCGACGATCCCGGAATCGAGTTCGTGCTCGTCGGCGACGGTCCCTCGCGGCACGCGTTGCGCGCGCGCGCGGAGCACGAGCGGCTAACCAACGTGCACTTCGAGGAACCGGTCGCCAAGTCG
>JBGTNB010000060.1:0-2257 GCA_041743285.1 Gemmatimonadaceae bacterium | reverse complement strand
CTAGGCCGGCGGCAGAAAGGCGCAAGGCATTGCCCCGCGGCCACGAGGTCCGGGTGGTTCAAAGAGCGTAGTTCATCCCTCGCAAGTCGAGGGAGCGGGGCGCTGACGCAACGCCTCTCAAGTTTCTAGTGTGTGGCGCTTCGACAGCGCCCCGCGCAGCGTCCGTTTTTCCCCGACTCGTCGCTCTTAAACCCTTCGAGGCCCGAAGCAGAGCTTCGGGCTCCTCAGGGGTAGCAGGCGCACAGCTGCGGCCCGGCCCAAATTGGGCGGGCGGGCGACCCCTCCGGGGCGTACCGCCGCATGCGTTTCCGGAACGCACGAAGCGGCGCCGCCCGCTCTCCCCATGATGTTCCGGGTGCACCACGGACCCTCGGTGAAGAGCGGTATCGGGGAGGATACGCCGGGTCCTGGGGGGTGCGCATAACTTTTTGCACCCGCGATCGGAGAGCGGCGGCAGTTTGTGCCCCTTGGCCTGCTGCCGGTTTCGTGGACACCGAGATTAGGTGTTTCATGAAGCCGGAGGTGGGAGATGCAACGACGGAAGTTCGGACGTGAGTTCAAGATCGAGGCGGTTCGGCTGATCAGAGGGCGAGGCGTCTCGGTGGCGCGGGCGGCCCGCGACCTGGACGTCCACGAGAACGTGCTTCGCAAATGGGTAAAGGAGTTCGCCGCCGATCCGGCCCAGGCCTTTCCCGGCCAGGGGCAGATGAAGCCGGAGCAGCTCGAGATCGAGCGTCTGCGGCGCGAAGTGACCAAGCTCAAGGCGGAGCGCGATATCCTAAAAAAGGCCGCAGCCTACTTTGCGAGGGAAGCGCTATGAGGTTCGCTTTCGTTGCGAAGCACCGGGGGATCTGGCCGGTGGCATGGCTGTGCGAAGCGCTGGGCGTCTCCCGGTCGGGCTTCCATGCCTGGCTGACAGGCTCACCGAGCCGCAGGGCTCGGGAGGATGCGGCGATCGGCGCCAGAGTGCGGGCAAGCTTCATCGGGAGCGCCAGGACCTACGGCGCCCGGCGTGTCTGGCGCGACGTACTGGCGGAGGGCATGTCCTGTGGCCTGCACAGGATCGAGCGGCTCATGCGGGCCCAGGCTCTGCGGGCTCGACCCCGGCGACGCGGGCTGCCGAAGGATAACGGCGAGCGCCTCGTTGCCGCCGTCGCCACCAATGTTCTCGACCGCCAGTTCGTGGCGGAGCAGCCGAACCAGAGATGGATCGCCGACTTCTCCTATATCTGGACAGCCGAGGGCTGGCTGTATGTGGCGGCCGTGATCGACCTGTTCTCACGACGGGTGGTCGGCTGGTCAATGAAGGCCGACATGACGGCCCCACTCGTCACCGATGCCCTCGTCATGGCGATCTGGCGGCGCGGCAAGCCCGACTCGCTGCTGCATCATTCCGACCAGGGCAGCCAATACACCAGCGAGCAGTTCCAGCGTCTCCTGGTCGACAATGGCGTCACTTGTTCGATGAGCCGCTCCGGCAATGTCTGGGACAATGCCGCGATGGAGAGCTTCTTCTCGTCCCTGAAGACCGAGCGAACAGCGCGGAAGGCGTACCGGACCCGAGACCAGGCCAGGGCCGACGTGTTCGACTACATCGAGCGGTTCTACAACGCCGCCCGCAGGCACTCGACACTGGGTTATCTCAGCCCGGTTGAGTTCGAAAGGCAGGCCGCGTTAGCTTAGGGTCCCGTCCACAGAACCGGCAGCAGGCCACGAAGACGGGCTGCGAGCGAAGGTGCGCGGCTTCATCGAGACGATGATAGAGGAGGAGCTCACCACCGCTCTGTCGCGGCCGCGCTATGGCCGTCGCCAGGACGGTGCGGAAGCGGGAGTGGGTGTCATGGGCCACCGGCACGGCCGTCGCGCGCGCCGGCTGACCGGCACCTTCGGGCCGACCGAGATTGCGGTGCCGCGGGCTCGTCTCGTGGGCGAGGATGGCACGAAAAGCGAATGGAAGAGCGGGGCGTTGCGAGCCTACCAGCGCCGCACGCTCGCTGCCGATGCGCTGATCGCCTCGACCTATCTGGCCGGTACCAACACGCGCCGGGTGCGTCGCGCGCTCGCGGCCGTGTTCGCCGAGGGCGTCGGCAAGGACGTGGTCAGCCGGGTGTGGCGAAAGGTGAAGACGGATTGGGACGCCTGGAACCGGCGCGATCTCGCCTCCGAACCGATCGTGCGGCTCATGCTCGACGGCACTGTGGTGCGCGTGCGGCTCGACCGCAAGGCGACCACGATCTCGCTCCTGGTCGTCATCGGC
>JBGTNB010000059.1:0-6792 GCA_041743285.1 Gemmatimonadaceae bacterium | reverse complement strand
GGCTTTACGCATGACGACGGTGATGCGAAGCTCGAATGGATGGTGGAAAGGATTCTCGGCCTCCGCCTGTTCTCCGACGACGAGAACAAGATGAACCGTGCGCTGGCCGAGACGGGCGGAGCGCTGCTGGTCGTGTCGCAGTTCACGCTGTACGGCGATGCGCGCAAGGGCAGGCGCCCGAGCTTCATCGACGCTGCGCCTACGGAGATCGCGGTGCCGCTTTACCAGCGGTTCGTCAAGCTGCTGCGCGACAGAGGTGCGCGCGTGGAATCGGGCGAGTTCGGCGCGATGATGGATGTCGAGCTGGTAAACGACGGTCCCGTGACGCTGCTGCTCGAAAGGTGACCGGCGTGCGCGTGGTACTGGCCTCTGGATCGCCGCGGCGGCGCGAGCTGCTGAACATGATCGGCGTAGGGCACGAGATAATGCCGGCAGACATCGACGAGCGGTATTTTCCCGGCGAGGATCCGCCCGCCCACAGCGAACGGCTGGCTCGCGAGAAGGCCGCCGCTGTCGCTCCGCGGGCGGGTAGGTGCCTCACAATAGCCGCCGACACCATCGTGGTCGTCGATGGCGATGTGTTAGGCAAACCGCGCGATCCTGCCGAGGCCGCGGAGATGCTCCGGCGGCTTAGCGGGCGGTCGCACACGGTGCACACCGCCGTCGCCGTCCGGTACGGCGGGAGCGAGGCCAGCGCAGTCGAGAGCCCGTCCGTCACATTTCGCTCACTCGACGCCGAGCTCATCAAGGCTTATATCGCCACCGGCGAGCCGATGGACAAGGCCGGCTCGTACGGCATTCAGGGGTTCGGCGCGACGCTCGTCTCGCGTGTCGAGGGCGACTACTTTGCCGTTATGGGCTTGCCGTTGCACCGCACAATGCAGCTCGTCGAGTCGGTGGGACTCATCTACAGGTTTGGCGGTCTGCAACCGTCCGCGCCCCGCTAGGCAGTGGCATCCCGCCTGTTAAAGCGGCTGGAGCGCGCGTGGAAAGGAGCGTGGATGCGGGCACTCGCACGCATGCTTCCCCGCGCCCCGGGGGAGATACCCGACTGGAGTGCCAGGCCGTACAAGGTGCTCTACATGCGGTACGACCGCATCGGGGACATGATCCTCGCAACGCCTCTCATTCGGGCTATAGCGACATCCCATCCGACCCTGACGCTCGACGTGCTCGCGTCGCCGGCCAACGCGTCGGTGCTCGAAGGCAATCCACACGTGCGAAGCGTTCATCTCTTTCAGTCAAAGCGCAAGGGGCATTACCTGCGTACGCTGCGTGCCTTACGCAGTGAACGATACGACGCGATCGTCGATGATCATGCGGCCGTGCGAAAGGCATCGCTTACGATGATCTTTGTAATGCTCGCGACAGGCGCTCGGCATCGCATTGGTGTTGCCGGCCAGGAGAACGAGTTCATCTACACAATCCCGGTAGCTCCCGCGCCTCCCGGGCACCAGCTCGAGATGGCGGCGGTAATCGCGCGGGTGTTCGGTGTCGAGCCCGATCTGGATGATTGGCGCCCATCCATCGTACTGAGCACGGCCGAGCTGGAGGGAGGCGAGCGACGATGGCGGGAAATAGAACACGCAAGCTCGATCGCCGAACCGCGCCGGCTTCTAATGAACGTGTCTGCGGCAATCGCCAAGCGACGCTGGCCTAGCGAGCGATACGTAGCCGTCGCGAACGCAGCGCGTGCCCGCCACCCCGACATCGTGATCTCGGTGATCGGCGCGCCCGGCGAGTGGAACACGGTACGCGACATTGCCGCGGCGTGCAGCGCAACGGCGGTGGACACGCCGGCGGTGCGTGACGCGTTCGCTCTGGTGGCCGCCGCCGATGTGGTCTTCACTCCAGATACGAGCATCACGCACGCGGCGGTCGCATTCCAGGTGCCCGTCGCGCTGTTCATCCTTACCTCGTCGGCAGCATACGTGCCCTGGCGCGTGCCCCACCGGTTGGTTTGGGTGAGAGAGCGATCGTTCGCCGATTTGGCTGCGGCGCCGGTGATCGAGGCGGTCGACAGCCTGCTTGGAATGGCGGAGCGGCGGGCCAGATCAGCATGTGTGCGATGAGGAAAGCGCGACGCGGGACCGTGATCCAGCCTGTGTTCTCCGCCACCGCTTGGCTAGTTCGCGTGCGAGAACGACACTCCCTCAACGCAGGTCAGAGTGCCAGATTTCGTGATGCCGATTGTCGATTCCCGACTCCCGCTTCCCGACAGGCATCCCGAGCGGATCCTTCTCATCCAGCTGCGGCGGTTGGGCGACGTGATCCTGGCCGCGGGGATTCTCGAGGACCTGCGCCGGGCCTTTCCAAAATCGGAGTTGGACGTGCTCACGTCGCCTCTCTCCGCGCAACTGCTCCGGAACCACCCGCTCATCGATGAGTTGCTCGTCTACGACCGCGCGCATCCGCTGCGGGAAGTCGCCCGAATTCGAGCGCGCCGCTACGACTGGATAATCGATGGGCAGGGCAGTCCGACGACGGCGAGACTCTCCTGGTTGTCAGGCGCGCCCGTGCGCGCCGGCTGGGGAGTGCGCGTGTGGCGCGCCATGTACACGCACGTCGTGCCTCGCACCGGTCTGCCCAACGTATACGTCGTGCGCGAGCGGCAGCGCTTTCTCGAAGCACTCGGCGTTCCTATCGGCGAGCCGAGGACCCAGCTGGCTGTCACCGCGGACGAGAAGTCGGTCGCCGCGCGTGCCCTCGCTGATGCAGGTGTGCGTGGCGACAGGGCACGGGTGGCGCTGGTGCTCTCGGTGAGCGAGCCGATCCG
Organism: Gemmatimonadaceae bacterium; assembly: GCA_041743285.1. Classification (GTDB taxonomy): domain Bacteria; phylum Gemmatimonadota; class Gemmatimonadetes; order Gemmatimonadales; family Gemmatimonadaceae; genus JALZIF01. Next base: position 4,016 of record JBGTNB010000059.1, on the reverse strand, counting down.
GGAATGGCCGGCAGAGCGGTTCGCCGAACTGGCGCTGGCCGTTCAACGGAGCGGTGCCGCTCCGCTTGTGCTCGAAAACCCCGGGGATGAGCATCGGCTGTCACGCTTCCGGGAGGTGGCGCCAAGCGTCCCCGTCGTCCGGGTTTTCGACCTGCGCCTGCTGATGGCTACCATTGCCTTGTGCGATGTGGTTGTGAGCGGCGACACCGGACCCGCCCACGTTGCCACCGCGTTAGGTATTCCGCGGGTGACGCTTTACGGCCCGACGGACCCGGTACAGTGGAATCCGCACCTGCCGACGACGGCGATAGTAGTGGATCCGGGCGTACCGGTGATGGGCGCGCGCGAACGAAGGCAGCATGTGCAGCATCCAGGTTTGCTTGGTATTTCGGTCGATGAGGTTCTGGAAAGTCTCCGAAGCCTGCTGGCAGCTCGCGACGGGGCAACCGCCCCCGTTTCCCGTTTCCCGTTTCCCATTGCGCAATGAACTCGATAGGTCAACTAATCGCCCAGCTCGCCGAGACCAACGTTCACCTATGGCACGAGGAAGACAAGGCGCGTGCCGGAAACGATCAGCAGGTGGCGGCGGCCAAGAGGCAGATCGACAAGCTGAACCAGCAGCGCAACGACTTCATAGAGCGAATTGATGAGGAAGTGATGAAAACGGTGCGCGCGTCGCGAGGCGAACAGCCCAATGGCTGAGACGGTAGGCTGGCTCGCCGACAAGCTGAGTATCGTGGAGCTCAAGCGCTATCACATGCGCGAACAGGCCGAGCGAAGCGACGCCACGGCGGAATTCCGTGCGCAGTGCGAGAGCAAGCTCGATGTGCTCACGCTGCAGCGCGATGACCTGGCTGCCGAGCTGACTCAGCTCCTGACCGACATAGCCGCCGGCCGGGTGGTGCCTAAGGTGTACCGTCAGTTCAAGATGTATAACGATCCGAAGTATCGCGTCCCCGGCACTCCCGGCCCCGGCGCGTGACCTCCTTGGGCGCGCTCACCGTGCTCCATGTGGACACGGAGCGTGGCTGGCGGGGCGGACAGCGGCAGGTGTACTGGCTCGCAATGCACATGCGCGATCTCGGCCATCGCCCAACCGTGGTCGCGCGCGAGGGTGAAGCTTTGGCTCAACGGCTGGTGGATCAGGGCATTCAGGTTCTCCCGGTGCGGCCGGTCACCGAGTTCGACCCATTCGTCGCGATGAGGATGCGCCACGTGATCCGGCGCGACGGCGTTCAGCTGGTGCACGCACACGCCGGGCATGCCGTGGCTCTCGCCGCGCTTGCGGCGCGTGGGACGCCGGCGAGGATGATCGTTACCCGCCGGGTGAACCTTCCCCTGCGCGCAAACATCGGCACCCGGTGGAAATATGCGCGAGCCGATCGAATCATCGCCGTTTCGGAGGCGGTTGCCGAAACCTTGCGGTCGGGCGGATGGCCGCCGGACCGCGTGGACGTGATCCCGAGCGGTGTCGATCGGAGCCTGACGGTCGAAGGGCTGTCGCCAGGTACTCTCGAGGAGTTAGGCATTCCCGCCAGAGCACCCTGGGTGATTCAGGTGGGAGCACTGGATCAGTCGAAGGATCCACTCAACTTCGTGCGCGCAATTGCGGTGGCCAGAGGCGAAATCCCCGGCTTGCACGCGGTGATGTGTGGAGAGGGGCCGCTGCGGAGTACCATCGAGCGCGAGATCACCTCGCTGGGGCTCGAAGGGGCAGTGCACCTTCCAGGGTACCGCACGGACGCTGACACCCTCATAGCGGCGGCGAACGTCGCCACGCTCAGCTCGGAGGAAGAAGGATTGGGTACTGTGCTGATCGACGCACTCGCGTTCGGCACGCCCGTAGCAGCGACCACCGCCGGTGGTATACCCGAGGTGGTTCATAACGGCGTTTCCGGTCTGCTGGTACCGATCGGCGAGCCGTCACTGCTAGGCGCCGCGATAGCGCGGCTCATTCAGGACAAGAAGCTTGCCGCACGACTTTCCGCTGCCGGCCGTCTCCGCGCCGCGGAATTCAGTGCCGCGCGCACGGCGGAGCGGACAATCGATGTGTATCGGAAGGTGCTTTCGAGGGTCGAGGGTTGAAGGTCCGGAGTCGGAAGTCGATCTGCACAAACTCGGGTATTCGGCGAACGGTGTTCAAGACGGAAGACTTATTGAACCACAGAGGACACAGAGGACTATCTTTAGTGTGCCTAACGTCCGCCTAATTCTAGAAGATTGGCGCTAGCGCCAACCTGCTCGTCGTAAAACCTGAGTTACGATGAGTCGTCCAAACAAACCTTCTTTCGCAAAACTCCATCTCCTGCTGTCCTCCGTGTCCTCTGTGTCCTCTGTGGTTCAAAAACGTCCAAACCTGCCTAACCGGAAAACCCTGCCGACGGCGACAATCTATTCACCGGGCCTCTCCGTCCCGTACCGATCCCTCCACAAGTCAACCTTCTTCACCACATCCTCGACACTAATCCGGGACATACGGTCATGCCTATGCGCCGGGGTGATCGAATAGTCCTCGCCAGGCTCTCCATAAGCATCGACTATCAAATCGTGGAACCTTCGATAAGGGCCTACGCGCTTCGGATTGTTGTAACCCATCAGGCTTATCACCGGGCGGTCAAGCGCTACGGCCATGTGCAGCGGCCCGGTATCGAGCGAAACGATGAGCGGCGCTCCGTCGAGAATCGCGACCATCTCGCGCAACGAGCCGCCTAACTCGTTGATTGGCGGATGGCGGGTAGTGGTCTCCAGTATGCGCCCGGTGGCCAGTTCCCGCGCCGAGCGGCCTCCGACGAGCACGGGCTGAAGCCGATAGCGCTCGAACAGAATGTCGTTCAGCTCCGCCCAACGCTCGGGAAGCCAGTCCTTTGCCGGCTTGCTCGTGCCGATCACCAGCGGCACGACGGGTCGGTCGACCTTCGCGAACCAGTCGCGCTGCATCTCCCGCTCGGCCGGCCAGGGGCCGAGGTTCCATTGCACGGTCTCGTGAGGCACGCCAAGACAGTCCAGAAACTCGAAGTACTGGTCCTGCACATGCTGGTTGTCGTGAGGCGGAATGCGGTGAGTGGTGAACAACCAGTTCGCGTCTCGCGCGCGTGCCCGGTCGAAGCCCAGCTTGACGGGTGCGTCGATGAGAGCGGTTACCACCCCTGCCTTGAAGTACACCTGAAGGGCGAGCACGAGATCGATATGCCTGTCACGCATGGCCTCGCGCACCTCGAAAAATCCGCGCACCCCCTTTGACTTGTCGAAGACAACCAGGTCGTCGACATCCGGATGACCGCGTACCAGCATCGCCGGGCCGCGCTGCAGAATCCATGTGATGTGGCAGTCGGGACGGGCCCGCTTGAGCGCGGTGATGACGGGCAGTACATGGACGGCGTCGCCGAGTGCCGTCATCATGACGATGGCTATCCGCTCCATCGGGAAGCTGCTCACCTTCCGGCGCTCCGCGCCTGACGAGCGAGAATATCGAGCTCCGATTCTTCGATCTGCGCCCCCCACCTGTCCCGCCACTTGCGGACCGAACGGGCAAGGCGGCGGAGGTTCGCATCCATCACCCTGGGGTCGTTGGGCCGGTCGAACCACACCCGGTCCACATCAAGAAGCCAGGCTTCGATGTCGCCGGTATCGGCCGGCGCCAGCAGGACATTGGCGGCATTGAGGTCCGGATGTCGAGCGCCAGCTGCGGAGAGGCTGGCGAGCAACCGGACTACGGCGGTCCACCTCTCAGTTCGCTCCGAGCCGGGTACAGTGTCGGAGAGCAGCCGTCCGAGGTCCTGGCCTCCCTCGATTTCGCGAGTGGCGATGTCGGCACGCCGAAGGGCACCGCCGGCCGGATAGGTGGCGTAGGCGAGCACCTCAGGGGTCGGCACGCCGGCGCGCTCGAGCCGCAAGGCAGTGCGCAGCTCGCGGGGTGCGCGAGTGGGCGCCACAAACCGGTCCCCGGTTATGCCAGCCAGCAGCCCTCCATGGCGCGACCGCCTGACGACTACCGGGGGCCCGCCGCTTGGGAGTGA
>JBGTNB010000058.1:0-3512 GCA_041743285.1 Gemmatimonadaceae bacterium | reverse complement strand
GCGGTGCTCGAGATCAAGGGCGAGTACGCGTTCGGCTTTCTTCGTCCTGAAACCGGCGTACACCGGCTCGTCCGCATATCGCCGTTCGACGCCCAGTCGCGGCGACACACGAGCTTTGCCTCACTATTCGTGTATCCGGTGATAAACGAGGAAATCAACATAGACATCCGCGACGATGATCTGCGCATCGATGTCTATCGCGCCTCAGGGGCCGGCGGCCAGCACGTGAACAAGACGAGCTCCGCGGTGCGCATCACGCATCTCCCGAGCGGTGTGGTCGTTGCCTCACAGGCGGAGCGGTCGCAGTTCAAGAACAAGGCGACTGCGATGAAGATGCTCAAGAACAAGTTGTATCAATTGGAAGTGGAACGGCAGAACGCCGCCAAGGCAGCGCTCGATGCGACGAAAGCCGACGTGTCGTTCGGCAGCCAGATCCGCAGCTACGTATTCCAGCCTTACACGATGGTGAACGACCACCGCACGGAGCTCAAGGTGACCGATGTGCACGGCGTAATGGATGGCGACATCGACGTATTCATCGAGAGTTACCTGAAGAAGTTCGGGGATGGGAAGGCGGCTGCGTGAGCGAGGATCTCAACTTTGTACTACAGGCGCGGCGTGACAAGCTCGCCCGGCTGGAGGAGCGCGGGATCGCGCCCTATGCCTATCGATACGAGCGCACCCACTCAGCGGCGGAGGCGGTCGACGCGCTTGGCGATCGCGATGAAGGCGATCGCGTCCGCGTGGCGGGGCGAATCGTTGCCTGGCGAGGCCATGGCAAAACGGCGTTCGCGCACCTGAGCGACCCGACTGGCCGTATTCAGTTGTACTTTCGGCGCGACGATATCGGACCCGACGCATTCGAAACCATGCAGCTGCTCGACATCGGTGACGTGATAGGCGTGGAGGGTCCGGTCTTTCGAACGCGAACCGGCGAGGCGACTGTGCGTGCCGAATCGTTCGAGCTCCTCGCCAAGTCGCTTCGGCCGCTCCCGTTCGGGAAGGAAGAGGTGCAGGATGGCGTGACCGTCCGCCACTCCGGCTTTTCGGATCCCGAGCAGCGCTACCGCCAGCGCTACGCCGACCTAGCCGTTCATCCGGAGGTGAGGGCCGTCTTCATCGCCCGCGCCCGAATGATTTCGACTATCCGCGCATTTCTCGACGGGCGAGGTTACCTGGAAGTGGAGACGCCCGTACTGCAGCCGCTATACGGCGGTGCGCTGGCGCGGCCATTTACCACGCATCATAACGCGCTCGACGTGCCGCTGTACCTGCGCGTGGCCGACGAGCTGTACCTCAAGCGCCTGATCGTCGGCGGTTTCGAGCGCGTGTACGAGATTGGGCACGACTTCCGCAACGAAGGCGTGGACCGGACGCACAATCCGGAATTCACAATGCTGGAATTCTATGAGGCCTACGCCGATTACGGCGACATGATGACCACGGTCGAAGCGCTCATCGCTCGCGCAGCCGATGCCGTTCGCTCCGTTACCTCGGTAGGGGATCGGGTACCGGACCTTGCGCCGCCCTTTCCTCGCATCGAATGGGTGGGTTCTCTCAACATTGCAGTAGGCTCGGACGCAACGCAGTTGAGCGACGCCGAGTTGAGGAACACCGCGTCGCGTGCGGGGGTTGAACACATCGAATCGCTGAGCCGGCCCAAGCTGCTGGATGAGCTCTTTCAGCAATTGGTCGAAGCAAAGCTCGAGGCGCCCACATTCGTAGTCGACTACCCGGCGGAGCTTTCACCGCTGGCCAAGCCCAAGCGCGGAAATCCGGCGCTCACCGAGCGCTTCGAGCTGTTCGCCGGCGGTCGCGAGCTTGCAAACGCGTTCAGCGAGCTCAACGATCCCCTCGACCAGCGCCGCCGGCTGGAAGCGCAGTCTCGGCTGCGAGCGGCAGGGGACGAGGAGGCGAGCGTGGTTGACGAAGATTATCTTCGCGCCATGGAGTACGGCATGCCGCCGATGGGCGGGGTGGGTATCGGCGTCGATCGGCTACTCATGTTCTTGACTGGCATTCCTCATATTCGCGACGTGATTCTATTTCCCACCATGCGCCCCGAATGACGCGGCTGGAACTCTCGATTGCCTGGCGCTACCTGCGCAGCCGGTCGGCATCACGTCTGCTGAACTTCATCAGCGTGATCTCGATCATCGGGGTGCTTGTAGGCGTGAGCGCCTTGATCGTCATCATTAGCGTGATGAACGGACTCCAGAACGATTTGCGGGAAAAGATCCTGGTGGCCAGCCCGGACATACGTGTACTGACGTTTGGCGATGCACTGGTAATGTCGGACTGGCGCAGCGTGTTGGTCGACGTGAAGGCTCAGCCGGGAGTAGCTGCGGCGGCGCCGTTCGTGCTGACTCAGGGTTTGGCGACGGTGCGGGGCGATTACGTGGAAGGCGTCATGATCGTGGGTATCGAGCCTGCCTCGCCAAATGCGGCACAGGTTACCGGAATCCGGGCTTCGGCACGCCCGGGTCAGGATTTCAGCTTTGCGACGACGAACGGCGATCTGACCGGGCTCGCAATTGGGAAACGTTTGGCGGAGCGGCTGAACGTCTTTCCGGGCGACAGTCTGACGATGATCTCCGCAGCCGGCGCGCAGCTGAATGCGGTAACGGGCACACCGGTCCCGCGGTATTATCGGTACGAGGTAACGGCATGGTTCGAGACGGGCATGTACGAGTACGACAACGCTTACCTGTACATGCCGATTGGCGAAGCGCAAACGTTCGCCGCGTTGGGCGATGCAGTGACGGGAATCGAGGCCCGGGCCGCCAATCGATTCGAAGCGGATGGGGTGGCCGAGGCGCTTAGGGCCTCACTGGTTTCCTACCGCGTGGTAGACTGGCAGGAGCAGAACTCGGGGTTGTACCAGGCCCTGAAGCTGGAGAAGCTGGTGATGGGAGTGATCCTGCTGTTGATCGTGATCGTCGCCGCGTTCAACATCGTGAGCAGCCTTACGATGGTCGTTCGCGACAAGACCCGTGAGATCGGAATTCTCAAGGCGATGGGGATGCCGGCCCGGTCGATCCGGAGGATCTTCCTGGCGCAGGGGACAGTCATAGGGATGGTCGGAACGCTCATCGGCGCGGTGCTTGGGCTGGGTACGGCAATTGTCATCGATCGCTACAAGCTGATCACGCTCGATGCATCGGTCTATCTGATTGACCATCTTCCGATCCAGATCGAGTTCTGGGACGTACTGTGGATCATTCTGGCGAGCATCATGATAGCGGTACTGGCGACGATGTATCCTTCGCTTCAGGCAGCGCGGCTTTACCCGGTGGAGGCGATTCGGGACGAGTGATGGTCATCGAGGCGCACGGAGTCGTCAAGACCTATCGCGGCGGCGATGGGAACACCCTGTCGGTGTTGAGCGGGGTGGATCTCGCCGTGCGCCGCGGCGAGATGGTGGCAATCGTCGGCGCGAGCGGCAGCGGAAAGAGCACGCTGCTCCATGTGCTCGGCGCACTGGACCGGCCCACGTCAGGCTATGTCGTGAT
>JBGTNB010000057.1:0-3879 GCA_041743285.1 Gemmatimonadaceae bacterium | reverse complement strand
AGCCGGTTCGCCGTTACATTTCGCGGACCCATGACGAGACGACGCGAAGAGGCGCTCCTCTACCACGAGCAGGGACGCCCCGGAAAGATTGCCGTTGTTCCGACCAAACCGCTGGCCAACCAGCGCGACCTCTCGCTCGCTTATTCGCCCGGTGTGGCCGAGCCCTGCCTGGCGATCAAGGACAACCCGGACGACGTGTACCGGTACACGGCCAAAGGAAACCTCATCGCGGTGGTGACCAACGGCACGGCGGTGCTCGGCCTGGGCAACATCGGTGCGTTGGCCGGCAAGCCCGTGATGGAGGGCAAGGGCAACCTGTTCAAGACATTCGCCGACATCGATGTGTTCGACCTCGAGGTCGGTTCGGAGGATCCTGACGACGTAATCAGGTTCTGCCAGCTACTCGAGCCTACCGTCGGCGGCATAAACCTCGAGGACATCCGCGCCCCCGACTGCTTCAGGATAGAAGAGACGCTGCGCAAAACGATGCGCATTCCCGTCTTCCACGATGACCAGCACGGCACGGCAATCATCTCCGGCGCCGCGCTGCTCAACGCGCTCGAGATCGTCGGCAAGAACATTGCCGATGTAAGGGTGGTCTTCTCCGGTGCCGGGGCGGCGGCAATCGCTACGGCCAATCATTACGTGCAGCTCGGCGTTATGCGCGAGAACATAATTCTGTGCGACCGCTCGGGCGTGATCCGCAGCGACCGCGCCGACGTCGATATGGACCCGTACAAGGCTCGCTATGCGAGCGACACTCCGGCACGCACCGTCGGCGAGGCGCTCGAAGGCGCCGACATCTTCGTCGGATTGTCGGTTGCGGGGGCGGTCACCGGAGACATGATCAAGAGGATGGCCGACCGGCCGGTCATCTTCGCGCTGGCCAATCCCGTACCGGAGATAATGCCTGACGAGGTTCGCGCGGCGCGCCCCGACGCCATTGTAGCTACCGGCCGGAGCGATTTTCCTAATCAGGTCAATAACGTGCTCGGCTTCCCGTTCATCTTCCGCGGCGCACTGGATGTACGCGCCACCGAGATAAACGAGGAAATGAAGATGGCGGCTACGCGCGCGCTGGCCGAGCTCGCGCGGCAACAGGTGCCGGACAGCGTAACGAGATTGTACGGCCTGGATGAGGTGCAGTTCGGAGCGGACTATCTCATTCCCTTCCCTTTCGATCCGCGCGTGCTGCTGTGGGTCGCGCCGGCCGTCGCCTGGGCGGCCATCGGCAGCGGCGTCGCTCGGTCGCCGATCGACCTGAAGGAGCATCGTGAGCAACTCGAGGCCAGGCTTGGCCGCGCCCGGGGGATCATGCGCGGGATCATTTCCCGGGCGAGCAGCGAACCGCGGTCCGTGGTATTTCCCGAAGGGGAAGAGCCGAAGATCATCCGCGCTGCGCGCCAGCTGGTGGACGATGGTATCGCCGAGCCTGTGCTCCTTGGCAACAGGCGGACGATAGAGGCGACGGCATCGGCCGCAGGAGTCGCGCTCGATGACATCCAGATCGAGGATATCTATACATCGGACCATCGCGAGGAGTTCGCCCACTTCTTCTGGGAGTTACGTCAACGCAAGGGGCTCAGCCTCGCCGAGGCGCGCCAGCGGATGTTCAACGCGAACTACTTCGGCTCGGTCATGCTGGCGCTGGGGCGAGCGGACGCGCTGGTGTCGGGCGTGAATCTGAACTACCCGGAAACGATCCGTCCGGCGCTGGAAGTGATTGGCGCGCACCCACGCGCGGGACTCGTGAGCGGCGTGTACATGCTCGTGTTCGAGCGCCACGTGGTGTTCTGCGGCGATACGACGGTCAACACCGATCCCTCGGCCGAACAATTGGCGAAGGTAGGGTACGCCGCGTCGAGGCTGGTTACGCGGCTTGGGATCACCCCCCGAGTCGCCTTTCTATCGTTCTCCAATTTCGGTTCCGTGCGCCATCCCGAAGCTGAGAAAGCGGCACGGGCTGCCGAGCTGCTGCGCCAGCGCGATCCTGCGCTGATGGTCGATGGAGAAATGCAGGCCGATACTGCGGTGGACGAATCCATTCTTCACGGCCGGTATCCGTTCAGCGCGCTGACGGAATCGGCGAACGTGTTGATCTTCCCGAACTTGAGCGCGGGTAACATCGCGTACAAGTTACTGAATCACCTGGGCGGCGCGACGGCGATCGGACCGATCCTCGTCGGCATGAGGCATCCGGTGCATGTGCTGGAGCAGGGTGCCTCAATCCAGGATATCGTGAACATGGCCGCCGTAGCAGTCGTCGATGCGCAGGGCCGGTCGTCTCCGACCGGATCCCGGCCCGTCGTCGAGGACGAGCGCGCCTCTACTTAGAGGATACTTTCAGCGAATGGCGATCAAGACCAGCCCCCGCGCCGCGAGCGCAGCGAAGGACCAGGAGCCGAGTCTGTCGGGGCAGGGTCTGACCCCGACGGGAACGGTTCACTGGAATTTGGTGGCCGCGCAGCTTGTGGAGGCGGCGGCCCGACGTGGCGAGGGCGAGCTGGCGGCGATGGGGCCGTTCGTCGCGGTCACCTCGCCGCACACCGGCCGCTCCCCTAACGACAAGTTCATCGTCGAGGACGCCGCCACCAGCGATGACATCTGGTGGGGCAAGGTGAACCGCCCCTTCCCCTCCGAAGCGTTCGACCGGCTCCTTGCCGATGTACAGCGGTACCTGAGCGGCCGGGACGAGCTGTTCGTACAGGACCTGTATGCCGGCGCCGACCCGGCGCACCGCTTGAACGTGCGTTACGTCACACCTAACGCCTGGCACGCCAATTTCGTGCGGAACATGTTCATTCGCCCGGATTTCGCCGATCTGCCCGGCTTCGCCCCGAGCTTCAGTGTCATCCATGCGCCGGAATTCCAGGCCGACCCGGACAAGCATGGAACGCGTTCCGGGACTTTCATCATTGTGAACTTCGCCAAGCGAACAATCCTGATCGGCGGTACCCGCTACGCCGGTGAGCTCAAGAAGGCGATTTTCTCGGTGATGAACTACAAGATGCCCAAGGAGGGCGTCCTTTCCATGCACTGCTCGGCGAACATCGGAGCGCAGAAGGACACGGCGCTGTTCTTCGGGCTGTCCGGCACCGGAAAGACGACCCTGTCGGCCGATCCGGAGCGCGGCCTGATCGGCGACGATGAGCATGGATGGTCCGCAGAAGGGGTCTTCAACTTCGAGGGCGGGTGCTACGCCAAGGTGATCAACCTCTCGGCCGAGAGCGAGCCGGACATCTACGCCACGACGCGTATGTTCGGTACGATCCTGGAGAACGTGGTGCTCGACCCGCGCTCCAGGGAGGTCGAGTTCGCCGATCAGTCCATCACCGAGAACACCCGGGCGTCCTACCCTATCAACTACATCCGCAACCACGTGCCGAGCGGCCGGGGCGGCCACCCGAAAAACATCCTCTTTCGCCCCGCCGACGCTATCGGGGGTCTGCCGCCTATCGCGCGTCTCTCCCCCGAGCAGGCGATGTACTACTTTCTGTCCGGGTACACGGCGAAGGTGGCGGGAACGGAACGTGGAGTCACCGAGCCTCAGGCTACCTTCTCGGCCTGCTTCGGCGCCGTGTTTCTGGCATGGCCACCCACCAAGTATGCGGACATGCTAGGCGAGAAACTGCGCAAGCATGACTCGCAGGTATGGCTGGTGAACACCGGCTGGACGGGCGGCGCATTCGGCGAGGGCAAGAGAATGAAGCTCTCCCACACACGGGCGATGGTACGGGCCGCGCTAACCGGCGCGCTGGACAAGGCCGATTACGAGACCGACCCGGTGTTCGGCCTGTCGATTCCCACTCACATCGAATCCGTGCCTGACGAGGTGCTCAAACCGCGCGGCACCTGGAGCGACGGGGCGGCCTACGATGC
>JBGTNB010000056.1:0-2522 GCA_041743285.1 Gemmatimonadaceae bacterium | reverse complement strand
GTTCTATGCCGTATAGCAGCGCCGCAATCAGACGCCCGGCCGCGAGAGCGAGCATGAGACCTAGCGCGATTCCCATAGCGATCGTCCGAACGCCTTCACCGATCACCTGGCGCAACACGTCACCCATTCGCGCACCGAGAGTGACACGGACGCCGAACTCGTGAGTGCGCTGGCTCACGTCGTACGAAACGGTGCTGAATACACCGATCATCGTGACTACCAGCGCCAGCAGGCCAAACGCGGTGAATAGCGTCGCGCCTAGCCGCCATGGCCGGTATTCCGGCTCGAGATTCTCGGTCATTGGCGTGACGGTCGGCTCGGCGCTGGGGAAAGCCTGCCGGAGCGCGAAGCGCAGCTCGGCGGTCACGGATTCGGCGGCGTTAGGTCTGGTGCGGACGATGATCGTTTCGCCGTTCCAACCCTTGATCGGCATGTTGCCGAGCGGAAGATAGGCCTGCGGTTCGGGTGCGTTTTCAATGACGTACCTCTGACGCACGTTCTCGACGACGCCAACCACAGTATAGCACGGATTCTCTCGCGCCTCGAATCGGATGCACTGTCCCATCGGCTCTGCAGCGGGCCACACGAGCTTCGCCATCGCCTCGTTTACGACGAGCTCCGCCGGAGAGCCTTCCACGTCTCCACCGGTCAACCCATTTCCTTTCAACAAACGAATCCCGGCCGCACGGAAATAACTCGGCGACACCGACGAAAACGTCTGGGGACCCAGCGAATCAGCACCGGCATAGAAAAGCATGAAGCTGACCGCCCGCATTGGCTGATTCGTGGCTCGCGCGACCGCCTCGACGCCGGGGCGGCTCTGCAATCTTTGCGCGATCTCTCGCATGGCGGCACCGATCACCGGACCCGGCGGCGCCTCACCTTCGGCGAACGTTACCCCACCGAACAGCAGACGCCCCGAATCGAAGCCGATGTCCAGCGCTTGCACGTTCTGCAAGCTGCGAATGAACAGCGCCGAACCGACCAGCAGCATGACCGAGAGCGCCGCCTGTGTGATGAGCAAGCCGCGGCGAAGACGCGATTTATGACTGACGCCTTGCTTCGAGTCCGATTTGAGAGCGCCGGAAAGTTGCAGACTGCTCGCCTGAACCGCCGGAATGATGCCAGCCGCGAGCCCAGCCATGAGCGCCACCACGACCGTGAAGACCGCCACCCGCCAATCGAGTGCCGACCCGGTCCACTCGATGTCCGGCATTAGCAGCGATCGCAGCAGGCTCCCTCCCCACGCGGCGGCGAGAAGCGCGGCCGCTCCGGCGATTGCGGCGAGCGCCAACGCCTCAGTGGTGAGCAGCCTTACGAGCCGCGCTCGCGAGACGCCGAGCGCGAGGCGAACCGCGATCTCCCGACGGCGCCTAACAGCTCGGGCGAGCAGCAGATTGATCACGTTCGCGCAGACAATGAGCAGCACGATCACCGCGACGCCGCCCAATCGCGTGGCGATGATGAGCTCCTGCCCCTCCTGCCCTGGTCCACGTGCTTCGATAATCGAGCCGCTGTAAACGTTCATCTGCGTATCGGCGTTAGCCGCCCAAAGCTCTCGCTGCAGCTCACGCATCCCTTGCGTGGCGCGCGCCACCATATCGCTCTCGACAATGCCGGCCGACAGACGCTGAACCGCGCGGAACCCGTTGACGTGCCTCGATTCCCACCAGGGTACTTCGAGCCACGAAGGCGTAGCCATTGTTCCTAGCGGAATCCACACGTCGACTGCCTGGAGGTCGAGACCTTTGAACGCCGGTTCGGCAACGCCGATGATCGTGTATACGTTGCTGCCTATCGGCGTGGGCCCGACGTTGTTGTGCAGATGCAGCGGTTGACCGAGTACTGCCGAATCAGCGCCCAGACGATTCGTCCAGAAGTCATGGCTGATTACGGCGACCGGCGCGCCGCTTCCCAGCCTGTCTTCGTCGGGTGAGAAGAAGCGCCCGTATGCCGGACGAACGCCGAGTACGGGGAAGTAATTTGCCGTGACATAGACACCCCGTATTCGCGGGTCCCGCGGGTGCTTCCCTTGTCGCAAGCTGTAATCCGTGATGTAGAGCGCGACATTGGCCGAATCGCCGCTCGCGTTCGCGATGACTCGATACATCCGATGGCTCAGCCCTGGAGTCGTCCAAGGCTGTGATGTTCGGAAGTACTGTACCCAGTATCTCCGCAGCGTCGAAGGGTCTTCGATGCCACCCGGTGCTCGGAGATACAGCCGGTCCAAAACTGTGAACACCGCCGCATTCACCCCTATCCCAAGTGCCAGCGTGATGACAATCGTGATCGTCAGCCCGGGCGAGCGCGTCATCGTGCGCCACACATAGGTCAGATCCTGCCGCAGCACGTCGAGCGCGCCGAGCCAGGTCATATGCCGAGCTTCTTCCTTGTAGTAGGCGCGGTTGCCGAACCGCCTCACGGCGCGTAGCTGATCGCCCTGCTGCATGGCATCGAGCTCGAGGTGCAGCTCCATCTCCTCGTTAAGCTCGTGATCATAGGCCGCGGGATGAAAGAGCGTG
>JBGTNB010000055.1:0-2983 GCA_041743285.1 Gemmatimonadaceae bacterium | reverse complement strand
TGGAAGAGCAACGATTCTTGATCAAAGGTACGACGTACACGTCGCGTGATCCTACGCTTCAGGAAGCGCTTGCTCGGGTCTACGACACACCGGAACGCCCGCTCTGCATGTGCGTCCGCGGCGGGATCGAAATGTATGTTGCCAAACATCGCCGGTACGTCGTCAAGCGGATGCCAGATAGTGGACACCAGCACCATGCGACGTGCGCTTCTTACGAACCCGAGCTCGGTCAATCGGGGCTGGGGGAGCTGGTGGGGGAATCGATCATCGAGCACTCCCCGGAGTCGGTTGAACTGCGTGTGGATTTTCCGCTGGCACGTGTGCCGGGGAGAGCAATGGTGAGGGGTGCGGCACAGGAACCGGCCGAGATCAATGCGCCGAGGCATCGGATGAGCCTGCGTGCCGTCATGCACTTCCTGTTCGAACGGGCGGGATTCAATCGCTGGTATCCGGCCATGGAGGGCAAGCGGACGCAGGGGGTGATGCACAAGTACCTGTTGGAAGCGGCGGACGGGGTCCAGACGAAAGGCGTGACGCTATCGGAGCGCTTATACGTACCCGAGCAGTTTCACGAGGAGCACAAGACCGAAATCGCGGAGCGCCGACGTAGCAAGCTGGCGGTCCTTCAGTCGCCCGAAGACGACGTCCAGTTCAAGATGGCACTCGTCATCGGAGAGTACAAATGCGAGGAAGCTTCGGCATTGGGACGCAAGGTGTGGCTCAAGCACATGCCGGATGCGCCGCTGTTCATCGATGCGAAGGCCTGGGAACGGATCGAACGGGCATATGGCGGCCTATTCGAGGCCCGGGATGCCGACACGAAGACGAAACAGCGGGTGGTGATATGCGCGCTTATCTATGCGAAGCGCGAGCACACCTACCAGATCGACACCGCAAGCTTCATGCTGACGACCGAGAACTGGATCCCCATCGAGGGGGTACACGAGGCCGATCTTATCCAGGCGTTGACCGAGCAGAGACGTCGATTCATGAAGCCGCTGCGTTACGACGCGCGCAGTGCGGCGTCGTTCCCGAACGTCCTTCTCCTCGATACGGGAGCGAAGCCTACACCGCTGCATGTGGTGAGCGCCTCCCTGGATTCGCAGGATCGCGCGGCCAAGGAGAAGGCGCTCAAGGCGCCGGGCGACACGGCGTGGGTGTGGAGCACGGACCAGAAGATGCCGCCAATGCCAGCAGCAGCAGCACTGAGAACGAACGAGAAAAGTGTGCGCACCGCGTCGAGCGCGACGGCGTCCCAGGAGTCTTGAGCGCGGTCCGGTTCATTCTTTCGATCCATATCGGTGCTCACCGGGGATTATCCTTGAGGGGCGGGCGAGGCGCCGCGTTGCAAGGGGGGGTGCTCTTGGATGGCCCGTCGCCTTTCGCCTTGAACATCGCGGGCAGATTTGAGCAGGTAAGCCAAGCAAGGACTTGACCACACGCGTTCATGCGGGACCCTAGTGATGCGAGCTCTCTCGCATTGCACAGGAGCCTTAAGCATGACCAACGCGGTGGTAACGATCAATGGAGCGCAGCCAGCGCTGCCCACGCTGCTCGGGCAGGGAGCCGTGCGCATCCCCACCGGCGGCAAGATTCGGGCGGGCATCAAGGTGCTCACCAAGAAGGCCGCCGAACATCCCAAGGCAAAGGAGATCTACGCGCACGGCGTTACCGCGAACCATTCGTTCGAGGACATCGAGCGCGCGATTACCGAAGCCGTGCCCGAGCTCAAGACGCCACTTATTCCGAAAAACGTACCGTGGTTCACGGTGCGGCCGGATGACTTTCCGAATGCGGAGATCGCCGAACAGATCCTGGCGCAATACGGGGAGGACCGCGGCGATGGCACGAAGCGGCTCTACCGGTTCCCGGTGGTGTTTCCGGCCGACATGTGGCAGACCGTGATGCCGCACGAGTTGGTCGCATGGGGGGCAAACGAGAGGAAGTTCTGGAGCGAGTACGCGCCCGACGGCCGGGTGCGCTACTGCAAGTGTTACGCGCCGGTGCCGATGGACCCTACGGGCAAGCGCGCGATCCGTATCTTCGGCGGGCGCAAGACCACGCTGCGCCAGGAAAACAGGGGCTTGTGCGATCCGGAGCTCTGCAGCGAGTACCAGAACCGCCAGTGCAACCTGTCGGGTCGCTTTATCTTCTTCATTCCCGGCATCAAATCGATCGGCGCTTTCGAACTCCACACCAACAGCTTCTACGCGATGAATGCGGCGATCCAGAAGTTCGAAACCATCGCCTTCATGCGCGGCGGGCGCATCTCGGGGTTCCTGGACGGGAAGCGGACATCGTTCTTCATCACCAAGACGCTCAAGGAGGTACCGCACATCGACGAGACGGGGCGCGCAGTCCGAGTGGCGCATTGGATCATCGAGCTCGAGGCGCCGATCGACGTCACGGCGCTGTTGCGGGAGAACGAAGAGGACGAGACGGCGATCGTTAATGGGAGTCAGGCGGCGCGAGTGCTCGAAGGCACGTGGCCGGCGGGCGAGACGGCCGGGGAAGAGCCACTTATTGACGCGGCCGCCTCCGAGGTTCCAGCGACGAGAGACGGAGCCGAGCTGGAGTTGCCAGGCGCCAGGATTCAGGGGAACGAGCCGCACTCTGCAGTGCCGCGAGCGCAGAGCGCGCCCGCGATAGAAGCAGGGCCGGCGAAAGGCGAGGGCGGGAGCGGACCAAGTGTCGAGCAGGTGATTAACGCGGCGGCCGAGTTTGGTATCGACGGCACGCGCTACGCGGCGTACGCGGCGAAGCGCTGGGGTCCAGGTTGGAAGATCAATGCGGCCGGCCGGCGCCGCGCGCTCGCGGAGATCGAAACCTTCCGCGACGATCCGGACGGGTTGATCGACAAGATCGACGCCGAGATCGATGCGCTCTCGTGAGACGACGGCGCGGCCCGCAACCCGCGCGGCAACCAACCAAGGATAGGCATGCTTCGAGTCGCACATTTTTCGGACCTCCACTACGCCGGCGC
>JBGTNB010000054.1:0-4735 GCA_041743285.1 Gemmatimonadaceae bacterium | reverse complement strand
GGCCAGCCTCGGCCGGATGACCGGGGGCAGGGGACGGGATGCCGCCGGGGACGGGTCCTCCCGAAGTGTACCCGAACGAGGCGTCTCGGGACGCGGCGTAGACGCGCGGGCTGCCGGAGTCGGCGCGGCAGCCGGCGCCCGAAAATCCTCCTCGTCGTCCATTTGCAGCTCGTCAGGCGGGGCGTCCGCGCGCGGCTTGACGAGCTGCAACAACGGGCGCTCGAACAACTGCCGCGCACGGCCACGCATGCCGGCCATCACGCCCTTGGTAGGCGTCTCCTGAGTGGCGCGCACGATCTCATCCAGCACCTCACGCGGAAGCGGCGGCGTGGGCGTTGGGGCGCGCGGCTGCGAACCTCGTGCTGGCGGCCGCGGCATGGGCTTCGAGGGCGTGGCCACGAGCCGCTCAGGGGTGCGCGCCTGAGGCACGACGACGGGGATTCTCGCTCTAACACCCTCTACCCTGAGGGCGGTCAGCTTCGCCTTGGCGGCGACGATCTGGGGATGATCCGCCGGTAGCGCGCGCGACCGCGCCTCGAGCGCTAGTTCGCGCAATCCGATCGCATCCTCCGGATGCCCGTTGGCCGAGCACATGTCGGCCAGATGCTCCCGCGCCATCGATACCGCCGGCGAATCGTCAGGCAGGGAGCGCTCGCGTATGGACAGAGCGCATCGCCATAGAGTCTCGGCGGAGCCGTAGCGCCGCAGCGCCTCGTGCACCATCGCCAGATTGGCGACCACCGAGGCCACCTCGGGATGTTCATCGCCCAGGCGGCGCTTGATCGCGACGAGGCGGGCGAGAATCGGCTCGGCTTCGGCATACCGCCGGCGTTTGAACTGTACCAGTGCGAGCTGATTGAGATAGGGGCCTAGATCCTCGTGATCCTCGCCTAGCAGTAGCTCGGCTGCCGCGAGCGCGTCACGCAGAACAGGCTCTGCCCGTCCAAGATCACCGCGTGAAACGTACACCGCGCCGAGGGCATCGAGCGCGCGCAACCGCTCCGACGCATCCACGTCAGGCAGCCGCGCGTGCAGTTCGACGGCGCGGCGCAAACAGCTTTCCGCCTCCAGCAGATTTCGGTGGCGGAATTTGAGCTCGCCTTGCAGCAACAAGCTGAACGCCTGCTCGGCGGGATCCTCGGGGAGCGGCGCCGTCGCATCGGCGAGCGGCGGCACGTTGGCCGATGCGGGCGCGCTCCCGGCCTCACTCCGTGAAGGAGTGATGTCGGTGCTCGCATCCCGGGAAGGGTTCGCTTCGGCGGTCATGGTGGGGCTCCGCGCGTACAACCGGAGCGCGCACAGCGTCGGGCGCGCGGAAAGGCTGGAAAGGAATTAACCAGCGACGAACTAGTCATTACTTATTGTGGCTCTCACGGAGTGTCAAGCAAGCGCCGGAGTGCAACTGTTACTGTGGCGCGTACGCCACGCTTTTGGCGCCGTCGCCACGCCAATCCACCACCGCCCCTCGCTCCCCGGCCCAGGCTTCTTAGATTCCCCGCCATGCCGACCGACCAGACAATCGTACTCGACGCTCGCGCCATGGGCCGCACCCTCCAGCGGATGGCGGACGAGATACTCGAGCGCAGCGCGAGCCTGGAGCGCGTGGTGCTAGTGGGGATCCAGCGGCGGGGGGTTCAGTTGGCCGAACGACTGGCTAAAACGCTCCAGGAGCGTGAGGGGGTGGAGGTCCCGCGCGGGGCGCTAGACATCACACTCTACCGGGACGACCTCCAGACGGTCGGGCCGCGTCCGGTGGTTGGTCCGACCGATCTGCCGTGGAACCTGGACGGCAAGCACGTCGTGATAGTGGACGATGTGCTCTACACGGGTCGGACGGTGCGCGCTGCGCTCGACGAGTTGGCCGATTTCGGGCGTCCGGCCAGGATCGCGCTGGCGGTATTGGTGGACCGGGGCGGCCGCGAGCTTCCGATCCACGCGGACATCGTCGGCAAGACGATCGATACCCCGCCGCGCGGAAGAGTGGACGTGCTGGTCGAGGAGATCGACGGGGAGGATGCAGTGGTGATGGTCGTTCCGGCGGGCGGCGCGTGACTTCACCGCTAGGCAAGGATCTGCTGGGGCTCGCATCGCTCACCGCCGAGCAGATCACGTTGATTCTGGACACCTCCGAGCCGTTCAAGGAGATCAGCGAACGGGCGATCAAGAAGGTGCCTGCCTTACGTGGACAGACCATCGTCAACCTGTTCTTCGAGGCATCGACGCGGACACGTATTTCGTTCGAGTTCGCCGAAAAGCGTCTGTCGGCCGATACGGTGAATGTTGCCAGCACCGGGTCGAGCGTCGCCAAGGGAGAGACGCTGGTCGACACCGCGCGCAACCTGGAGGCGATGCGCATCGACATGGTCGTCATCCGTCATGGAGCCTCGGGGGCAGCCCAGTTTCTTGCCGAGCGAATCGAGTCCAACGTCATCAACGCGGGCGACGGCACGCACGAGCATCCGACACAGGGACTGCTCGATCTGCTGACGCTTCGCGATCACTTCGGCACTCTTGCCGGCCGTCGCATCTGTATTTGCGGGGACGTGCTGCACTCGCGCGTCGCGCGCTCCAACATCTGGGGGCTCACCAAGCTCGGCGCCCAGGTCGCCGTCTGCGGGCCGCGTTCGCTCCTACCTAACGAGATGCACGAATTCGGTGTGCAAGTGTTCACCCGAATCGAGGAGGCGATCGAGTGGGCGGACGCGCTGAACATTCTTCGCCTTCAGCTGGAGCGCATGACGTCGGGGTACATCCCGTCGCAGCGCGAATACAACCGCGTATTCGGCGTTTCACGCGAACGGCTCGAGCGCGCGCCGCGCGATGTGCTCATCCTCCATCCAGGCCCGATGAACCGCGGCGTCGAGATCGACTCCGATGTAGCCGACGGGCCTCACAGCGTGATTCTTCACCAGGTGACTAACGGCGTTGCGGTCCGAATGGCCGTGCTCTATCTGCTGGCGGGCGGGCGCCCCGAGCTCGCTGAAGCGGCAAAGGGAGGCAAGGCGTAATGCATGACCAAGCGGATTCCGGACGCACGAAAGACAGCGAGACGCTCGTGTTGCACGGTGGGCGGATTATCGATCCCTCGATCGGTTGGGATGGGCCCGGCGATGTAGTGATCATCAATGGCCTCATTGACTACGCCGGGGATCCGCTTTCCGGCGACGATTTTGGCAGCCGCGAGGATGTCGAAAGAATCGACTGCGCCGGCGCGATCGTCTCACCCGGCTTCATCGACGTGCACTGCCATCTCCGCGAGCCCGGTCGCGAGGACGTGGAGACGATTACCACCGGCGCGCGTGCCGCCGCGGCTGGCGGATTCACCGCCGTGTGCGCCATGCCGAACACCGATCCGGTCACCGACAATCAGGCGGCGGTCGGGTTCATTATTCGTCAGGCGCAGCGCGCTTCGGCGGCTCGAGTCTATCCCATCGGCGCCATCTCCGTTGGGCAGCGGGGCGAGCGGCTGGCCGAATTCGGCGAGATGGTCGGCGCCGGTGCCGTGGCCGTCAGCGACGACGGACGGCCCGTGGTCAGCGCGCACCTCATGCGGACGGCATTGGAGTACGCACAGACTTTCGGCATTCCGGTTATCGACCATTGCGAGGAGATGACGCTCGCCCATGGCGGCACGATGAACGAGGGCGTCGTCAGCGCGCGGCTAGGCCTCAAGGGCATTCCCGCCGAAGCCGAGGAGATCATGGCCATCCGCGACATCCTTCTCGCAAGGCGCACCGGCGGCCACGTGCACCTGGCACACATGAGCACGTTCGGTTCGGTCGAATTGATCAGGTGGGGGAAGGAAAGAGGGATCAACGTGACGGCGGAGGTATGTCCGCATCACCTGTCGCTCACTGAAGAGGCGGTGGAGGGGTACAACACCAATGCCAAGATGAATCCGCCCCTTCGGACGGCCCGAGACGTCGAGGCGTTGCAGCAGGCAGTGGGCGACGGGACGATCGACCTCATCGCCACCGATCACGCTCCTCATCATTACGACGAGAAGGAGCGCGAGTTCGCCGACGCTCCCAACGGCATCGTCGGCCTCGAGACTGCACTGTCGGTCGTCGTGACCAATCTGGTGGAGAAGGGGATCCTCGACTTCCCGACGCTCGTCGAGCGAATGTCCTGCACGCCCGCAAGGCTGTTCCACCTCCCCGGGGGATCGCTTCGGAAGGGAAACGCTGGCGACATCACTGTCTTTGACCCCGGCCAGGACTGGACAGTGGATCCAAAGACCTTTCTCTCCAAAGGGCGGAACTCCCCCTACGCCGGCATGCGGCTGCGCGGCCGCGCGGTGCGTACGATCGTCGACGGGAGAACGGTGTATCAGTCTCGTGGCACCATCGCACCGTAGGCAATCGGGAGCTGAAGTTGGTACATTATGAGACAGCCATGCTCGACGCGGCGGTAGCGGTCTAGTGGGCGCATCTCCGCGCGTACGGTGTGGTTGCCTCCTGTAGCCGAAGCCGCGTGTGGCAGGTTGGCCAGGTGTTGCGTATGTGCGCATGGAAAGTCTTGACCATGCGGCGCGCACGATGTCTTTAACGCGCGCGTGCAGCAAGGAACACACTGTGTCCCCGCATGGTAGAAAGCGCTACGAGGCGCCTTTCGGGCCATCTGAGGGGACATCCGCTCCTATTCGGGTGAGCGGATGATGGACGAGACAGGGACTACGCCATGACGACCCAGACTGCGATCGGAGAGGGCGACGCCGTCGCCACGTTGTTCGCCG
>JBGTNB010000053.1:0-10905 GCA_041743285.1 Gemmatimonadaceae bacterium | reverse complement strand
GCGCCTTGCTCGGCACGCAGCCGTTCCAGAGGCACTCGCCGCCGAGTCGGTCGCGCTCGATCAAGGCCACGCGCGCCCCGATGCCGGCACTGCCCGCCGCCGTCACCAGGCCCGCCGTGCCTCCCCCTATCACGATCACGTCGTATGGCGTCATTCCTTGCTCGCTCTGGTCGTTGCGAGCGCACCATTCTCGAATCGATCGCGCTCGTTGGGCTGGCAAGACGCGGCGCCCGCCTAGAGTTCCCCTGATGCGTTCCTCGGCGACGCATGAGCCGCCCATCGCGAGTAGAGCGAGACCGCGAAGGGCACGCAGAAGTTCGCGGCGATCCGCCATGCGACATCCGTCGTCAGGCGGGAATGGCCCGTCAGGGAGGGCCACTGGTTCACGAGGGTCAGTATGACCCCCACGACGACGGCGGTCCACGTCGAAGCCGCCAGGGTCCGGCGCATCCGCGCAGGGGAAGCGTCGGCGGCGCCTTCGCGAGAACGCGTCGGATCACGGTCGCACACTCGCATTGCTCCGCTCGCTGGTCGCCCGGGCAAGTCGCATCGGCGCGCCAAGGTTCCCCGCGGCGAGGTGCTCGTGTCGCTCAGTGCTCGGCGAGCCGAGTGTCTTGCATCGCGCAGCGAAGTGTAGGGAACTTCCCCGTGCTCGCGCGAATTGTGCGCGCAGTTCGTGTGGCGGCCGAAATTCTGCGACGCTGAGTGCTCCCCGCCCATCGCACTTTGCCGTTTCACGTCGTGCATCGCTGCGAAATCACTCCGACGCGTACTCGCCAGGTATCCATGGATCGTCAGTCCCGCACCGACCGTGATCACCGATTGGGCTCTTCGAGGTCGATGGAGGCGCGCCGCGCCAGCGTTTCGCGCTCCACGGCGTTCCGAATGAAATTCCAGCCCGACTTCTCGGAGAGCATAACGGGCGACTCCCGGCCAATCGCCGACTACGCCCTGCTCTCCGACTGTCACTCTGCTGCACTCGTGAGCTCAGGCGGATCCGTCGACTGGTTCTGCGCGCCCCGCTTCGATTCGCCCGCCGTGTTTGCGCGGCTACTTGGTTCCGCCGCGGGGCACTGGTCGATCCGCCCGGTGGACGCCGTCGATGGCAAGCGCGGATATCGTCCCGGAACTCTCGTGCTTGAAACCACGTACCGCACCGAAAATGGCGTGGCGCGCGTGACCGACGCGCTCGCTGTTGGGCGGAACGAGCGAGGGCACGAGCTTGGCGCCGACGCGCCTCACGCGCTGCTGCGGAATGTCGAATGCCTCGAGGGACGTGTGGAGCTGTGCTGCGAGTACGCGCCGCGTCCCGAGAACGGACTCGTCAGGCCGTTGCTGGAATGCAGGGACGATGGCGTGGCGGGGCACGGCGGCGCCAGCCAAACCCTCCTGTCGGCGACGGTGCCGTTCACAGTGGACAGTGGAACGGCGCACGCCAGATTCACCCTGGCGGCAGGAGAGCGCCGCGCGTTTGCCCTCCAGCACCGGCACGGGGAGGAGTCACCGCCTCGACGTTGGGATGACGAGGAAATCGTCACGCGCATCGACGACACGTCGGCGGCCTGGGAGAGCTGGTCGAGCATTCATCAGCGGTACGACGGGCCGTGGAAAGACCTGGTGCATCACAGCGGGCGCGTACTCCAGGCGCTGACGTACTTTCCGACGGGCGCCATCGTTGCCGCTCCCACCACATCGCTCCCGGAGATCGTCGGTGGCGGGCGCAATTGGGATTACCGTTACGCCTGGATCCGCGACGCAAGCCTGACGCTCGAGGCGCTCTGGATAGCCGCGTGCCCGGACGAGGCCCACCGCTTCTTCGATTTCCTGGCCTATGCCGCACTGCCGCAGCTCGCCGATGGCGGTCATCTGCAGATCATGTTCGGAGTCGGCGGCGAGCACGACCTGACGGAACGCGAGCTGCCGTGGCTCGAAGGTTGGCGGGGGAGCCGCCCCGTCCGCGTTGGAAACGGCGCGTGGACCCAGTCTCAGCTCGATGTCTACGGCGAGTTGCTCGGCGCCGCCCATCGGTTCGGTGATCAGCTCGCGCAAATCGGCGAGCCCGCGCGCCGGCTGCTCGTCTCGGCGGCGGATGCCGCGGCTCGCGCCTGGGAATCGACGGACCATGGCATTTGGGAGATTCGCGATGAGCCGCGGCACTACCTGCATTCGAAGCTCATGTGCTGGGTCGCGCTCGACCGGGCGATCTCCCTTGCGCCGATGCTCGACGCCGAGGACCGGGTTGATGATTGGACGGAGGCACGAGCCAGCGTGCGCGACGTCATTCTCGAGCGCGGATGGAGCGACAGCGTCGGTGCCTTCACCCAGTCGTTCGGCTCCGAGACGCTGGATGCTTCTGTGCTGCTGATGCCGATCGTCGGTTTCCTGCCGCCTGACGATCGGCGCGTGCGCGCCACGGTGCAGGCGGTCGCCGAACAATTGACGGACCGCCGCGGCCTCGTGTATCGCTACCGGTCAGGCGATGGGCTGCCCGGTGAGGAGGGAACCTTTCTGCTATGCACCTTCTGGCTTGCCCACGCGCTGGCGCTGTGCGGCGAGCTCGATCGTGCGCGTGAGACCTTCGAGAGCGCTGCGGGCTTCGCCAACGACCTCGGTCTCCTGGCGGAGGAGGTCGACACGGATACGGGGGAGCTGCTCGGCAACTTTCCGCAGGCGTTCAGCCACGTCGGGCTCGTGAACGCGGCGTGGGCGATCACCGAGGCGGAGCGCGGGCGGTGATGGCGCGTCTGATCTCGAACGGGCGCTCCTTTCATCGCCGCGACTTCAGCGCAGCCGCGAGCGGTCGAGCGCCTCGTCCAGCAGCGTCCGGAACAACGGGAGCGGAATCGCCCCCTCCACTTTCCTGCCCTGAATGAGAAACGTCGGTGTTCCGCGCACCCCCGCCTTGCGAGCGGCGTCGGTGGCCTGCCTGACCGAGTCGCGAATGTCGCGATCGCCGAGGCACGCGCCGAAATGCGCGGTATCCAATCCGAGCGCCCGGGCGAACGCCAGTAAGCGAGGGCGCGGCCGGCGGAGGGTGAGCCACTGCGAGCGCTCGGCGAACAGCCGTTCATACATCGGCCAGAACGCATCTTGGCGCGACGCACACAGCGCCGCCGCAGCCGCATCATCCGAATTGCGGGACAGCCCGAGCGCGACAGGTACCACCCTCCACCTGACGAGTCCAGTGCGGACGAACTCCGCATCGAGCGTAGGGTGGGTTTCGGCCGCGAATCCCGCGCAGAAGCCGCAGCCGAAATCGGCGAACTCGATCACGAGCACGGGCGCATCGGGATTGCCTCGCTGCTGCCCGTCATTTTCGACGCGAGGGCGCGGTGCGTTGGCGGAGTCGGGACGATCCTGTGCCTTCACCTCGCCGCCGGGATCCGGTGCGAGAAGTACAAACAGGAGCAGTGCCGTCGTCGTCAGGCAGCGGTGCCTGGGGACGATTTGCGCCGCGGTCACGGCGCTCCCCATCCGATCCTGTAGCCCACGCTGAGCGCGGAGCCGCTCGGAAGGTTACGACCGGCGACCGGCACGAGCGCGGTCAGCTCCAGTTCGCCGGGTCCGATCGCGCGACCGAGCGTCGGCGTGAGCTGCACGAGCCGCCGGCGACCGCTCGAGAGTGCCAGGCCTACGTGCCGGGGCTCGTTCCCCAGGAGGTACTCGGCGGCGAACTCCCAGTGGAGGGAAGACGCCCGTCCGCCTAGCGCGAGATGCGTGAATACTTCGTCGCCCGGCTTGCGATCGATCTCCTCGTTCGTCGCGCGCCAGCGCCGTCCGACCCAGCCAAGAACGTAGATGGGCACGGACGCAAAAGACCGACCTCCTTCGAGGCTCACCTCGAGGTCGCGTTGCCCCTCGGACAGGGGGATGATGGTCGCATCGACGGGAAACTCGCCGCCCGGCACCTTCGCCCCGACGCGAATCGCAACCGGCAGATTCTCGATGCCGGCGATCGCCGGGCTCAGGCGAACCGCCATCCGCACATCGCCGATGCCTGTGCGGGACCGGCTCCCTCCGGTATCCTCGTAATGCACGGAATGGAACGGGGCCTGAAGCCACACGTCCACGCCGCGGAACAGTCCCGTAGCGCCGGTCAGGTAGAGGGAGGTAGTCCTGACTCGGCCATCCGCAATGAAACGCTGCCGGTCGCCTTCGCCGGTGAAGAATTCGTCCGAGCGTTGACCGTAGGCCGAAAGCTGCACCCAGCCGGTTCCGCGAGGCAGTGTGCCGATGCTCCCGCCGCCCGCCAGTGTGGGCGACGAATGGGGCGCACTGCAGATTGCCTGCGCCTGGGCCGATGTTCCCCCGCCGAGCGCGAACACGGCAATCAGCGGCACCGCCGACAACCTCGTAAGGCATCCCATCACCCTGTCCACAGCTCCGTCTCCGGATGAAAGTTGACCCAGGCGAACCAGTAGGCGACGTACGCCTGCGCGATCTCGCTGAGGCGACTGCCGGCCAGCGATCCGGAGATCGCGACTCCCTCCACGTTCCAGGTGCTGCCGGTCTCCATATCGATGATCCGGTCGCCCGCGACATGGAACGTGAGCGCGGTGCCGCCGGCTTCGGGGCGGAATGCCATTGCCGCCTGGGCGTCGCTGCTCCAGAAGACCACCACCGGGATGCTCCCGGCCTGGAGCGAAATGGCGGCAACCGTCCCCTGCTGCGTCAACGCGCCGAAGGGGATCGCGATCCCTGCCGTGCCCGCTCCGGGTATGCCGAGCACCCGCTCCTTCGGCGGGCGCCGCCGGTCGTCGAGCGGCACGGGAAAGAGCAGCGCTGGATTGTCGATCAAGGCGTAGTTGCCGTAGGGATACAGCTGATAGTTCCTGGAAAATCCGGTGTTCGACGAGACCACCCGGGTATCGGGATGCAAAGCGCGCCAGCCGGCCCAGGACATCTCGAGAATCGGCACCATCGTGAGGTCGGTGCCGTCGCCCGGTCCGCAGCGAGCGCTCCGTGACATCTGCGGCCAGAGCGACTCGTTCGTGCGCCGGTCGTACATGATCAGGTTGTTCATGAACAGCAAGCCGGACACGCCTAACTCCGCGCCGCTCAGCGGGGCACGATCGAAGGCGAGGCTCGACCCGGTGAGTGGGCAGTGGGTGACGGCGAGCGGTCGGCCCCCGACATCGAGATTCACGATTTCGTGCCACCACAGGATGTTCAGCGGGATGGCGATGGTCTCCGCGCCGATCGTCAGGCCGATCACGCGGTCGCTATCGCGCAGGTATTCGAGTCCGGCGCCGCCGGCCTGCACCAACTCGGGATTGCTCAGTGCGGGGATGCCGTCCTTGCCGGGACCACCGTCGCGGATCAGGTTCCGGGGAATGCTGCAGCTGGTCGATGCGGCCCCGGTGCCACCCGGCACGGCCCCGGTTCCGCTCGGCCCGTCGGCCGAACAGGCAGCTAGGCCGATGCTCACGATGAGCAGAGCCCGCGGGCACGAGATACCCAGACGACCGACGACGGTGTTCGGCATGTACGCCTTCGAGTTAGGTATCGCGGTGCCGCCGCGAGCTTCGGGACTCGTATTCCGACTGGCGCCCTGGACGCCGCCCAGGGGTGGATCGCACCATGGCTGGGCCCGTCGACGGACTGCACATCGCACACGCGGCTGCCGAGTCGAGTGCGTGCATCTACAAGACACCATCGATTGGCAAATCCTTCGATTCGGCCGCCTCGTTCCGTTTTGCGTGAAGGAACCTCCGGAGCCGTCGCGGGCTTGTCTGTGCGAACGAAGGCACCTGGCTCGGTGCTGTCGCGTGAGCCTTTACGTGCGACGCAGCGGTGGACGAGTGTACGGCGTGTAGCTGCGCCGAGTCGGAATCGCCGCGCCGCGAGCACATGTGGATTGGTCATAACGACCACCGAAGTCCAACGGCCGAAGCCGGCCCCCATCACGAAATACGATGTCCGAACAACGGAGCGGGCGGGTCGCGTTCGGCGCCCCGGGGGCGGAACCCCGCTGGAGTCACGGGGACAAGGATGCGGTCGGCACGGCCTACAGTGCGGGCTCGCGAGTGTGGTTCACGATTCGTGATGGCATTCTCACCGAGGCGTATTACCCCACGGTGGATCGGCCGCAGCTTCGCGATGCGCAGCTGCTGGTTACCGATGGCACCACGTTCTTCCATGAAGAGAAGCGCGATCTCGTGACGCACACGGAGCCGCTCGGACGCAACGGGTTGGCCTATCGAGTCACCAACCACGACCCGGAAGGGCGCTACTCGCTCGTCAAGGAGGTGCTTTCCGATCCGCATCTCCCCTGCGTGCTTCAGCGCGTTCAGCTGACGGGCGATCCGGCGTTCCTCCGCACGCTACACACGTACGTGCTCGTCGCGCCTCATCTGGAAGTCGGCGGCCGCGGCAACAATGGCCGGGTCGTCGAGGTTGGCGGCCGCCGTATCCTCGCGGCCGAGAAGAACGGCCGGTGGGTCGCGGTGGCCG
Source organism: Gemmatimonadaceae bacterium (assembly GCA_041743285.1). Taxonomy (GTDB): domain Bacteria; phylum Gemmatimonadota; class Gemmatimonadetes; order Gemmatimonadales; family Gemmatimonadaceae; genus JALZIF01. Next base: position 4,452 of record JBGTNB010000053.1, on the reverse strand, counting down.
CGACGGTCCCGTTCTCCCACCTGTCGTGCGGCTACGTCGGCGCGAGCGACGGATGGACGGATCTGACGGAGAACCTGAGGATGGACTGGGAGTTCGACTCCGCCCCTAACGGCAACATCGCGCTCACCGGGGAGCTCGATCTGGGCGACGCCACGGAGTTCGTCTGGGGCGTGGCGTTCGGCGACTCGCTGCAGAGCGCCGGAACCTCGCTGCTCCAGGCGCTGAGCACCCCGTTCGAAGCGAGCCGGTCCCGGTTTCTGGAGCAGTGGGATCGAGCGTCGCGCGGCGCCGCCGACCTGGCCTCCCTCTCCGGCGACGACGGCAATCTGTACCGCCACAGCGTCTGCGTTCTTCTCGCGCACGAAGACAAGACGTTCCCCGGCGCGCTGATCGCCTCGCTGTCGATTCCATGGGGCGAAGCCAAGGGTGACGAGGACGAAGGCGGTTATCACCTGGTGTGGACGCGGGACATGGTCAACAGCGCCACCGGGCTGCTCGCCGCCGGCAACATCGCAACGCCGCTCCGCGCGCTAATCTATCTGGGCGTCGCACAACGGCCGGATGGGGGCTTCCCGCAGAACTTCTGGATCGATGGCCGGCCGTACTGGACCGGCATTCAGCTCGACGAGGTGGCGTTCCCCATCCTGCTCGCCTGGCGACTCCACCAGGCGAATGCGCTGGCCGATTTCGATCCGTATCCCATGGTGCGGCGGGCGGCCGCCTACCTGATCCGGCACGGACCAGCGACCGAGCAGGAGCGCTGGGAGGAAGCGTCAGGCTACTCGCCCTCGACGCTGGCCTCGAACATCGCGGCGCTGACGTGCGCCGCCTGCTTCGCGCGCGAGCGCGGCGAGCCGGAACTGGCCCAGTATCTCCATCAGTACGCGGACTTTCTCGAGGGACACGTCGAGGCGTGGACCGTCACCGACCAGGGTGACCTGCTGGCGGGCGTGCCTCGCCACTACATCCGCATCCATCCCGTCGGTATCGGTGACGTCGAACCTGACGAGAACCCGAACCACGGATTGCTGACACTCGCCAATGGGCCGTATGGTGCTCCGTCGATCTTTCCCGCCAGAAACATCGTGGATGCGGGATTTCTCGAACTCGTCCGCTATGGAATTCGCAGGCCCGGCGATCCGCTCATCGAGGATTCGCTGCGGGTGGTGGATTCGGTGCTGCGTGTCGAGACGGCCGTTGGCTCGTGCTGGCGCCGGTACAACCACGATGGTTATGGGCAGCGCGCCGACGGCGGCCCCTTCCTGGGATCCGGCGTGGGGCGAGCCTGGCCGCTGCTGACGGGCGAGCGAGCACATTACGATCTTGCCGCTGGTCGAGATCCCGAATCACTGCTCCGCGCCATGGAAGCGTTCGCCTGTCGAGCGGGACTCCTGCCGGAGCAGGTGTGGGACGAAGCGGACCGGCCCGAGCAGGGATTGCATTCCGGACGGTCGACGGGCGCGGTCATGCCGCTGATGTGGGCACACGCCGAGTACATCAAGCTGCTCCGATCGCTGCGCGACGGGATCGTCTTCGACTACATCCCCGCCGTCGGCAATCGGTACCTCGGTGCGCGAACGGAGTGCTACGCGCTCGAGATCTGGAAGCCTAACCGGCGCGTGCGCGAGATTCGATCGGACCGCGTGCTTCGAATCCAGGCGCCGGCGCCGTTCCGCCTGCGCTGGTCGCGAGATGAATGGGAGACCGTGCACGACGTGGACTCGAGGGCGACTGGAATCGGCATCGAATTCGTCGACATCGTCCCCGTTCGCGGGCAGACAGCCCCGTTCCGTTTCACGTTCTGCTGGAGCACGGGCTGGGAGGGGCGCGACTACGAGGTGACGTTGAAAGCGGTTCCGCTTCGGGAATCTGTGGCGCCGACGCGGACGCGTATTCCGCCCGCTCCGGCAGTACCGGCCCTCGATGCGCTCTGACCGAGCGCCGCATTACGTTCTGATCGGTCGAGCGCCATCGATCAGTGATCAGCACGGTCATGAATCGCGGCGTTGCGCGGGGCGCTGTCGCGATGCACCGGGCAGCCCCGCAGTACATGGCCATAACGACATATCTTAGACCAGGGAATGATCATGGAATTGGGACTGATGGGACTCGGCAGGATGGGCGCCAACATGGCAGAGCGGTTGGTTCGCGGCGGGCACCGGGTGATCGGCTACGATCGTGATCCAAAGGTCCGGCAGTCGCTGACCGGGCATGGCGCCGAGGCGGCGGAGTCCGTCGAGGCGCTCGTCGCAATGCTCTGCCCACCGCGAGCCATCTGGTTGATGGTGCCCGCCGGTGTCGTGGACGCGGTGCTCGACGACCTGGTGCCTCGGCTCGCCAAGGACGACATCGTCATCGACGGCGGGAACTCCAACGATCGGGAGACCGTACGCAGGGCGGACGCGCTCCGCGAGAAGGAGATGCATTACGTCGACGCCGGCACCAGCGGGGGTGTCTGGGGCCTGCAGGAAGGCTACAGCCTAATGGTCGGCGGGGAACCGCAAACGGTAGAATCGCTGCGACCGATTCTCGAGACGCTCGCGCCCGCTCCGGACCGTGGGTGGGGGCACGTGGGGCCAGTGGGTTCGGGCCACTTCACCAAGATGGTGCATAACGGCATCGAGTACGGCATGATGCAGGCATATGCCGAAGGCTTTGCGATCATGGAGGCCAAATCCGAGTTCGCGCTCCACGGGCGTCAGGTTGCCGAAATCTGGCGCTACGGCAGTGTCGTCCGGTCGTGGCTACTCGACTTGATCGCGGCCGGTCTCGCCGAGGATCCCGAACTTGCTACCGTCCAGCCGTTCGTGGCGGATTCCGGCGAGGGGCGCTGGACCGTGGCGGAGGCGATCGATCTCGATGTCCCCGCTCCCGTCATCACGCTCGCACTGCAGGCGCGGCTCCGTTCGCGTGTCGAGAACTCGTACGCCGATCGCCTGCTCGCAGTGATGCGGGAGCAGTTCGGCGGCCACGCGGTGCGCCGGGATGGCTGAGCGCTCCATCGCGCTGAGCGTCTTCGATGATACGTCCGGGCTCTACATCGCGGCGGCCGCGCACATCGCCGCTGCCGCTGATGAGGCGCTTACCAGACGCGGTCGATTCCTGCTCGTGCTCACCGGCGGTTCCACGCCGCGCGGCGTTTACGAGCGCCTGGCATCGCGAGAGTGGGGACTGCACGATCTCCGTCGGATTCACTTCTTCTGGGGTGACGAGCGATGCGTTCCGCCTGATCATCCGGAGAGCAACTACGGCATGGCCGTGGCATCGCTGTTGCGGCACCTGACGATTCCGCCAGGCAACCTGCATCGCATTCGTGGCGAGGATCCAGCGGAGACCGCGGCAGCGCGATACGACACCGAGCTGGCGGAGTTTTTCTGCAGGGCAAGTCCCGAGGCTTCTGACGATAACGATCCTGCATTTGACCTGGTGCTCCACGGCCTTGGCGCGGATGGGCATACCGCATCTCTATTTCCCGACTCACCCGCGCTGGAGGCCAAGTGCTGGGCGGTGGCAACGGTGGCACCGGACTCGGCGGAGATCGCGCATCGCGTGACGCTCACGCTGCCCGCGCTCAGCGCTGCGCGTGAGGGCCTTTTCCTCGTCTCCGGCACGTCGAAGCGGCATGCGGTTCAGCTGGCGCTCGGAGAGAAGGGGGCCAATCTTGAAGCGTCTCTCCTGCCTGCCGCGCGCGTCTCGCCACGCGGACCGAACCGCTGGTTCCTGGACGCGGCGGCCGCCGTGGGGTTGTAAGCCGCGCGCACGATCGCGGATGGCTCCCGCTTCCTTTCGAACGTCTAACCGGAACACTCTCGTGACGCTGAACCAGCGACAGATCGACGATTGTGAATCGCACTCCTGGGATTTTTCCGACCTGCGCGCGCTCTTTCTGAACTGCACGCTCAAGCGCACGCCGGAGCTCTCGCACACGCAGGGCTTGATCGACATTTCGAGGGCGATCCTCGAGCGGAACGGCGTTGGCGTCGAGGTGCTGCGTCCCGTCGATCATGAGATCGCTCCTGGCGTCCATCCCGACATGACCGAGCATGGATGGGACAGGGACGACTGGCCGCTCATCCAGCGTAAGGTCATAGCGAGCGACATTCTCGTGATTTGCACGCCGATCTGGCTGGGTGAGAAATCATCGGTGTGTACAAAGGCGATCGAACGACTCTACGGTGCGTCGGCACTGCTCAACGAGCATGGGCAATACGCGTACTACGATCGCACCGGCGGCTGCCTGGTCACCGGAAACGAGGACGGCGTCAAGCACTGCAGCATGAACATCCTCTACTCACTGCAGCACCTTGGCTACGTGATCCCACCGCAGGCCGACGCCGGATGGATCGGCGAAGCGGGCCCCGGGCCATCGTATCTGGATGCCGGATCCGGCGGGCCGGAGAACGACTTCACGAACCGCAACACCACGTTCATGACGTGGAATCTCCTGCACAT
>JBGTNB010000052.1:0-1622 GCA_041743285.1 Gemmatimonadaceae bacterium | reverse complement strand
GCGGCGCTGCTCGCCGGGGCCGCACCCGACGCCGCACGCCGCGCGCTCGCAACCATTCCACCGGTTCGTCGGCGCATGCAGGTGGTCCACCCGCGCGACCCGGTCGTTCTCGATGACACTGTCGGGAATCCGGCCAGCATGCTCGCCGTATTCGAGACGGCCGCGGCGATCCCTCACGAGCGGTTGTTCGTCGCCTATGCCGTACGCGGAGCGCGCGGCGCGTCGATCAATCGATGCAACGCCGAGGCGCTTGCCGCCTGCCTCGCGAGCATGCCGGGGAAACTCATCGTCACGACGAGCGATGACCAGGCGGACGAGAGGAACAGCGTCGCTGATGAGGAGAGCGCCGCTGCATACAATGCGCTGCGGGAACGTGGAATCACCTTTCAGGCGGAACCAATGGTTCGAACCGCCGTCGGCACGCTGCTCGAGGAAGCGGGCGCGCGCGACCTGGTACTCCTTCTTGGCGCGCAGGGTATGGATGGCGGTGCGGCGATTGCGCTTGAGGCGCTCGCCGCGCGAACCCGTGTGGCGTAGCAACTATGCTACCCGCCCGCGTGCGCGAGCGGTATGTTGCGAGCGCACCCTACATCGCACGCGACCCGCCGATGTCGATCGCGCTACCCGAACTTCTCCCCTCGGGCCAGGTACGTGGCGCCTGCCCGCACGACTGCCCTGATACCTGCGCCACCCTGGTAACCGTCCAGGACGGGCGCGCCATAGGCATCCGGGGGGATCCGGCGCATCCGGTGACGCAAGGTTTTCTCTGCGCGAAGGTGAACCGCTACCTCGATCGGACATATCATACCGAGCGCGTGCTAACGCCGTTGCGCCGCACGGGTGCCAAGGGAGAGGGTCGGTTTGCGCCGGTGAGTTGGGAAGAGGCGCTCGACGAGATCGCCGCGCGGCTAGGTGCCATTGTCGAGGAGCACGGGGCGGAATCAGTACTTCCCTATTCCTACAGCGGCACGCTCGGACTAATCCAGAACAGCTCGCTCGACCGGCGCTTCTTTCACGCGTTAGGCGCATCGCGGCTCGCCCGCACGATCTGCTCCACCGCCGGCGAGGCCGGCCTCAAGTACACGCTCGGCGCCAAGATGGGCGCCGATGGCGAATCTATGCCGCGCAGCGATCTCGTCATTCTCTGGGGGACCAACACGCTCACATCCAATCCGCATCTGTGGCCGTTCGTACTCGAGGCGCGGGCCAACGGAGCGCCGGTCATCGCCATCGATCCGATTCGTACGCGCACCGCGGCGCAATGCGATGAATGGATTCCGATCCGTCCCGGCACCGATGCCGCGCTCGCACTCGCCATCATGCACGTGCTGTTCGCCGAAGGACTCGAGGACCGCGACTACCTGGAACGACACACGGTGGGTTGGCAGCAGATGCGGGTGCGGGCGTGCGAGTACCCGCCGGCCCGGGGCGCCGGCATTACCGGTCTTCCGGAAGAAACGATCGTCAGGCTCGCGCGGCGTTATGGCGAGGCTCGCGCGGCATTCATCAGGATGAACTACGGGCTGCAGCGTCACGCAGGCGGCGGATCCGCGGTCCGGGCGATCTCGCTCCTGCCGGCGGGCACCGGCGCATGGAACGACGCCGGAGGCGGATGTCAGCTG
>JBGTNB010000051.1:0-1726 GCA_041743285.1 Gemmatimonadaceae bacterium | reverse complement strand
TCGCGGAAGATCGCCAGAATGCGGCTGAAGCTCGCGTAGTTCTCGAGGTCGAGGCGAAGGCGCGTCGAGTTGAGAAAGATGAATTCGCGAGAAGCCCTTACCTCCAACTCGTGCTCGCGCTTCTGGAACTGCTCGCCAATCCGCTGAAGGTCGAAAAGGGACTTTTGCACGACCGTATTCTCCGGCGGGTACAGCTTGAGCGCACGAAGCGCACTGTACAAAGCGGAAAGAAAGTCGCGCCCGCGCTGACGAACGAAGGCGTCGCCGCCTCGCTCGGCTACGCCCGGCATCGTGGGCATCCGCTGCCGCTCAGCCGCCTGCGTCAAGATCTACCTCCCCGAACTGCCTTCTGTACCGCGTTGCGAACGATTATTTCCTTGTCCGCCGACGCTTTGCGAAGCGCTTCGAGCGCCGGCGGAGATCCAATGCGCCCTAACGCCATGGCGGCGCATGCGCGTGTCTCCGCATCCTCCCGCCGGCCGAACAGTCCGCGGCCGTTCAGGGTGGCATCGAGATGTGATATGGCGGTATCGCCGGCGAGCGCGCCGTACGCCTCGAAGTACGCCATTTTCTCCGTGAGATCTGCCCCACGTATGTCGTTTCCGCGCACTTGTGCCTCGAGTTTTGGAAGCGCGGCGCGATGCCCTTTGGATCCCAGCACCCGAACCGACACGATCCGCACCTCACGATCGGGATCCTCGACCCCCCGCTCGAGCTGCTGGAGGGCTCCCGGCGATGCGATCTCGGCTAGCGCTTGCGCCGCGACGAGACGGATGGAGGCGTCGCTCTCTCCTAGCAATCGTCCCAGAGCCGGCGCCGCGCCGGGCGACCGTAGCTCGCCGGCACGCCGAGCCGCTTCGATTACCACCTCGCGGTCGGTAAGGCCGAGCAGCCGCACCAGCTCACTCACATTGGTCGCCGCGAGGCGTGTACCCGCCCGTTCCAGCGATGCCCGTAACGGACCGACCGGCAGGTGCACCGTCCAGCGCAACACCGTTTCCATCGCGGTGCCCCCTAGCACCTCGAACAGGGCGTCGAGCTCCTCGGTGTCCGGAGGCGTAGTAGAATCGGCGATCGTCTGCAACAGCTGACCGAGCACGTCCGGCGTCCCCAATCGTTCGGGAACCTGAAGCAGCGCATCCCGCTGCCGTTCATCAAGGTCCACAGCGCGCTCGCATGCCTGGCGAGATTCTCGAACGAGGAATGCAACCGCCTTGTAATCGCCGGCGGCCAGGAAATGGAGCATCAGATGCCCGATAATGTCCACCAGCTCGCTGCGTACCTTTTCGGCCGACTGCCGTTCGAAGAGATCGAACAGCACGCTGAGCACGTTGCGCGGCAGATTCTCCTGATACTCGGCATGTAGAGCACTGCGAACGAACTCGAGCTCGTGCTCATCCAGAAAGTAGACGGTGGAATCGAACTCCTTCATGCTGATGATTCCGGGAGTCGGCGCTTCTTCCTCCGGCGGAGCTTTGGCGGCCTGCATGTCCACCTGTCGCTCGACGCCGTACGACTCACCTGTTTCGAGCTCGGTACTGCCTTCCGGTACGAACTCCACGAACTGATACCGGAGATTGATGAAGTCCTGCTCCCAGAGCAGCGTCACCAGATCGTCCTCGTCAGGCGCGGCCCGCTTTACGCGCTGCAGCAGCCCGAGCAGGCGATCCAGCTCATCAACCTCGAATCCGCGCACGAACGTCAACTCGCGAAGTCCGTCCTGGTA
>JBGTNB010000050.1:0-3029 GCA_041743285.1 Gemmatimonadaceae bacterium | reverse complement strand
GGCGCGGTCGATCAGTTGAGTGACCGGGATGCCACTCACCGTAGTGTACGACACCAGCGGTACCATCGTATCGCCATGGCCACCGAGGACCATCGCGTGAATGTCCTCGACGGAGATCTCGAGCGCTTCGGCCAGGAAGGAGCGGTAGCGTGCGGTGTCGAGTACACCTGCCATACCGAGAATGCGCTCGCGCGGAAACCCCGTCACTTTCATGGCGACGTATGACATGGCATCGAGCGGATTCGACACCATGACGATTATCGCGTCAGGCGAGGATTTTCGGATGTGCTCGGATACCTGCTTGACGATTCCGGCGTTGGTGTTGAGCAGATCGTCGCGCGACATGCCGGGCTTGCGGGCTATACCGGCGGTAACCACGACGATGTCCGACCCCTCCGTCGCGCCGTATTCGTTGGTGCCGATGATCCTGGTGTCGAAGCCTTCGATCGGGGCGGATTCCCACTGATCGAGCCCTTTGCCCTGGGGAACGCCCTCGACCACATCGACCATGACGACGGTGCGGGCCAGCGATTTCTCAGCCAGCCGCTGCGCCGTGGTCGCACCAACGTTTCCCGCGCCGACCACCGTGATTTTATTGAGCATTTGTTCTCGATTGAATGTCCGTCGCAAGTTATGGGCGCCGGGTGTGGAATGGAACTATTGGGAATAGGAATTAGGAATCAGGAAATAGGAATTAGGGTCGGTGCGTGAAGGGCGCTGCGCGCCCCTCACCTTTTCTAAAAAGGCGCGGCGCGTTGCGCCGCGCACACCATCCCTATTTCCTAATTCCTATTTCCTGATTCCTGCCTCATCCCCCTACCTCCGACAGCGCCCGCAACCCACCGATCTGCATCTTCAACAGTTGATGCTCCAGCGGTTTTTCGGCGAGCGCCTGACGGTAGAGCGGGATGAGGTCCACCCCCGCCCGTAGAGGGTCGCGAAGGTTGACTTCGTGGTCGCCGAACAGGCAGGTGCGGAGACGGCCGTCGGCGGTGAGCCGCACGCGATTGCACGATCCGCAGTAGGTGTGCGTCATCGGCGTGATGACGCCTATCGAGCCGCTGGCTCCTTCAAACCGGTAATAAGCAGCCGGCCCGTTCCCGCGCGACGGGCCGCTATCGGGCACGAGCGCGCCCATCGCTCCCAGCCGCGACAGGATTTCGGCGCTCGGAACCACGTGCTCCAAGGTCAACTCACGCATGTCGCCCACCGGCATGAGCTCGATGAACCGGACGTGCCACGGATGCTTGCGCGTGAGCGAAGCAAACTCTTCGATCTCGTCGTCGTTCACTCCGCGCATGACGACGACGTTGACCTTGATCGGGTCGAGCCCTGCCTCCTCGGCGGCGAGCGCGGACCGGATCGGATCGAACTCCAGCCTCCGTCGAGCGATCGATTCCACCCTCTCGGCGCGAAGACTGTCGGCACTCATATTCACGCGATCCAGGCCGGCCGCGGCAAGCGCCGCGGCCATTGCCGGGAGCCGGACGCCATTCGTGGAGAGCGCAATGTCCTCGATCTGCGGCACTGCGCGCAGCATGGAGATGAGTCGCACGAGATCGGGGCGGATGGTGGGTTCTCCCCCCGTTATGCGAAGGCGCCTAAGTCCCAGTGGGGCGAGCTGCCTGACGATCTGCGTTATCTCCTCGTAGGACAGGATATCCGATTTAGGCAGCCAAGGCAGCCCTTCCTGCGGCATGCAGTACACGCATCGGAAGTTGCACCGATCCGTTACCGAGATCCGCAAGTACTCGATTCGGCGGCCGTGCTGGTCCTTCATCGGGAATCGGGAATCGGGAATAGGGAATCGTATTCCTCATTCCGGGATGCATATGCGGATCTCGCGGCTGGCGCCGATTCCCGATTCCCGATTCCCGATTCCCGACCCTGCCCCACCCACTCCCGCGTGCCGTCCGCGTATTCCTCACGCTTCCAGATAGGCAGCCGGAGCTTGATTTGCTCGATCATGTAGCGCGATGCCTCGTAGGCCTGGGCACGGTGTGGGTGCGCTGCGGCGATGACGACGCTTGCCTCGCCGATATCGAGTCGGCCGATACGGTGGACGGCGATCAGGTCGGCCGTATCGAATTGCGCGCAGCATTCCTGAACTATCCTTGTCAGCTCGCGCTCGGCCATCGGTCTGTAGGCCGCGTACTCGATGCCGTTAACCGACCTACCCTCATTCTGCTCGCGCACCACACCCTCGAACAGCACGGTTGCCCCGTTATGAGGAGCGGCGACCTCTCTAAGAAGCGCTGCGCTGTCTATCGGAGCCGTGGTTATCCCGCTGCGCATGCGGCTAACCGCCCGCCACGGGGGGGATGACCGCCAATTCATCGCCGGCTTGCAGCAGCTGGGCCGTATCCGCATATGCAAGGTTGACCGCGACGAGCGGCGAGCTGGGAAGGACGGACCCGCCAGGTAGCGCTCGCAACGCACCAATTGCGTCCGCGATCGTAGCTCCGGAATTCAAAGCGAGCTCGACCGTAGCTGTACCCAAAGCGTCAGCGTAAGAGGCGAAGAGGAGCGCGGTCACGATCATGTCTAACTCTGGGCTGGTAGCAGATCATGGGCAAGTGTCCATCAGATGAATGCGAACGCCCCGCACGCGCAGGGCGCTGCGGGGCGTGAACGATGGCGGGGTCAGCCGATACTAGGCCGCGCTCTCCTCGTCCGATTCATCATCGTCGTCGGATTGTATTAAATCCCCGTCCAGCGTGGCAACGAGTGCGCGCAGTTCCTTGGAGGGTTTGAACACCGGGACCGGCCGGGCCGAGACCTCGACTGGCGTGCCGGTGCGAGGATTTCGCGCCATGCGAGTTCGCCGCTGCCGGATCTTGAAGGTGCCGAACCCTCGCACCTCGATGTTCTTTCCGTCGCGGAGTGCCTCCTTGATCGCATCGAGGAATGCGTCCACTACGCGCGCGCAGTCCTTCTTGGAGATCATAGGACCTGCGGTCTGCGCAATCTGTGCTGTGACGCGCTCGACGAGATCAGCTTTTGTCATGCGAGAGAGCCTCGGAAAAGCT
>JBGTNB010000049.1:0-7085 GCA_041743285.1 Gemmatimonadaceae bacterium | reverse complement strand
CCTCCGCGCCGAGTGGGGCATGGTCAATTCAGACGTGGTTGCGCTGGCGATCGGGCGATTCGCACCAGTCAAGAATTACGACGGCATGCTCCGCGCGGTGGCGCTGGCGCGCCTCGAGGCGCCCGATCTCCGCCTGGCTATTCTCGGAAGCGGCCCCGGAGAGGAGGCCGCACGCGCATTGGCGAACTCGCTGGGCATTGGAGACAGTGTGAGGTTCCTTGGATTCCGCCGTGACGTAGCCGACTGTCTGGCGGCAGCCGACCTGTTTCTCAACGCCAGCCACACCGAAGCACTGCCCGTTTCGCTGCTCGAGGCAATGGCGGCCGGAATGCCAACGGTGGCGCCGCGGGTGGGCGGAATACCCGAGGCGCTCGGGGAGCCGCCGGCGGGGCTGTTGGTTCCGCCTGGCGAGACCAGCGCATTGGCATCCACGCTCGTACGCATAACCACGGATTCGGCCCTCCGCGACTCGTTAGGGGATCTGGCCCGCGAACACGCAACCCGATTCTCGCTGGAACGTTTTACGGCCAACTATTGTGCACTGTACGAGTCGGTGCTGGAGCGACGCGCATGATCGGAGGACTGCTCAGACGTGCGGCGTACGCGCGATTCCTGTTCGCGCCCGGCTTCTGGCGGTGGGTGGTCGCGCGCGTCGACTACATGGTCGTTGACCAGATCATACCGTGGACCCAGCTTCCGCGGCGCGAGCGGACGATAATTCACCCCAGTGTGACCTTCCGCCGTGCGGAGAACATCGAACTGGGCTCACATGTGCGAATCCAGCCGTTCTGCTGCCTGTGGGCATCTCCTAACGCGAAAATCATCGTTGGCCAGTATTCCGGATTGGGTCCCGGAACGGTGATCTTTTCCTCCAACCACCAGTTCGTCCCCGGTGTGCCTTATCACAAGCAGCCGTGGACCGAGAAGACGGTCACGATAGGATCGGATGTCTGGATCGGCGCGCGATGCGTCATTCTTCCGGGCGTAACGGTCGGTGACGGGGCGGTGGTCGCCGCGGGGTCGGTCGTAACCAGGGACGTGCCGGCCGGCGCCGTAGTCGGCGGTGTACCGGCTAAAATCATCAAAACGCGAGAAGATGCCGAAGCCGAGATGCGGCTGGCGGCAGAGGGGAAGAAAGCGTGAGGCTACCAGGGCTGATCGAGCTCGATGCGCACGTCGGTGACGGTGCGTTGATGGCACCCGATCCGGGCGATCCAGAACGGATCGTCGCCGGCCGAGACGTGGCCGCCGTGGCAACGCACGTTGCTGGCGAATCCCGCGTCCCTGATAGCCGCTACCCATTCCGGCCTGATGTTGCCAAGGCCGCCGAATGGATAGGCGAAGTGCCTTACGGGACCACCTACTTCCTGCTCGATCCTGGCCTTGGCGTCCCGCAGCTCACGTTGTGCCGATTCGATCGGTTCGGTACCGAGATCCGGATGGTTCCAGGTGTGGCAGCCGATCTCGAATCCCATCCCGTGCATCTCGCGAGCCTGCGCCCAACTCATCATCACCGTCCGGCGCCCCTTTTCCGCATCCCATCGGAACTGGCGATCCGTACCGATGAAACCGGCCGTAAGATAGAACGTCGCCGGCAACCCCAGCTCCAGGAGAATCGGAGCGGCAAAGAGGTAGTTGTCGAGGTACCCGTCGTCGAAGGTGATCACGACTTCGCGACCCGTGAGCGGTTGGTCGTTCCGACCGCAGTCGAGGAGCTCAGTGAGCGAGATCACATCATATCGAGCCCGGAGCATCCGGACGATGTCTGCGAAGTGTCGCGGAGACATTGTGATGCCGTCGTGGGCATGCGTTTCGCTCAGGGTGTGGAATACAAGAATCGTCGCCCATCCCTGCTTCGCGCGGACTCTCCGCGAGCGACGCAGCGCCGTAGTGCCACTTCCGTTCAGCGCATGGTACACGAGTCGGCGAACAACGTCCTTCACACAACCTCCACGATGATTGAAGGCGACCGCGCTTGGCGCACGACCGCGATACGGGCGGGGGACGAATCGCGCCCGGCCGGGGGCACATCGGCGCGCGGCGGGCAAATCGTTGCCTGTGTTCGCGCCGCGCGTGTAACATCCGAAGGCAGCGCAACCCGAAGCAAGGGAGATCCCGCCGCGGCTGCACTCGCGAGGCCGTACGTTACGCTGGGAGAGAGATGACCGTACCACGAACCGCACCCATTCCATTCGGCGCCCGCACACCCGCGGCAACCACCACTACGGCGTCTCAGGCTCCCGCACAGGAGCAGGAGGTCAGTCGAGTGGCAGCATATTTGGTGGCTGCGGTAATCTTCGTGAATCTCACCCGCGTCGCCTCCATATATCCTGTTATCGCGGCGGCCCAAGTGCCGCTATTGCTCACGATTGTCGCCGCCATTGTCATGTTCTCGCAGGCGGCCAAGTGGCGGCCGGGCGATCTGGGCAAGCATTGGATTTCCTGGGCCATCGTCGTCGTGATACTCTTCGCGGCGCTCGGCATTCCTACGGCGATTCACCGAGGGGCGTCTTTCACTAATCTCACGCAAAGCTATTCGCAGTCTATCCTCGGCGGGATAATGATGTTCGGCGTCGCGCGCACCGCACGCGGCCGGCGCTTGATGGCTCAAACACTTGTGATCTCAGGAATCGTCACGGCGTGGCTTGCCATGTTGTGGGGACGGCGCGACCACACCGGACGGCTCGCCGGTGCGGCGACTTACGATTCGAACGACCTTGCACTGATCATCGTCATTTCATTGCCGCTGCTCATCTGGTGGTTTTTCGACAACAAGGCGAAGCTCCGCTGGATCGCCATTCTCGCGCTCCCGATGATGTTCTCTGTAATGCTGCGTACGAGCTCGCGAGGCGGTTTTCTCGGCATGGTCGCGATTATGGCTGGGCTACTGTTCATCGGCACTACTGGCCGCGTGCGCGAAGTCCGCAAAATTGCGCTCACCGGCATTCTGCTGGCGGTACTTGGCGCGCTTGCGCTTCCGGCGAGCTACACCCGTCGTATGAGGACAATGGATGAGGAGCTCGATAATAAGTCTCCACGCGCCCGCATTAACGTGTGGAAACGCGGCGTCGGCTATGCCTTTGATCATCCGGTGCTGGGGGTCGGGATCGGCAACTTCGGTCGGGCGGAGGGAATTCTTTCCGATTACTCCCAAGAGCGGGCCGGCATTGGAGTGAAGTGGAGCACCGCGCATAGTTCGTACATTCAGGCGTGGGCGGAGGTCGGGCTCATTGGCGGCACCGCGTTCGTCCTGGCCATTCTCGGCGGAACGCTCGCGCTCATGCTGTGGCGACCTACTCCGGATATGACCGACGTGGCAGTCCGGATGCTGACGCCAATGGTAGGATTGTCGCTCGGGGGCTTTGCGGTCGCTGGCGCGTTCCTGTCCTTCGCTTTCGAGTCGCCCCCTTATTACCTGCTGGGTCTAGCGGTCGCGCTGCTGATGGTCTCGGGCAAGAAGCCCGGCAACGCTGACTCTAGAACCCCTGTGCGACCCGGCTCGCCCGCATCATTGCGCGGTGGCGCTCCGCCGATTCGTCCGCCGCCGTCGCGGTACCCTGCGCCGCCGATCCGCGTCCAGCTTCCGCCCCCGGGGCGCCCCTAACGTCGCCGCGTGCCGATGCTGTTTGAACTGCTTGCGACCGTAATCGCAGTCGCGCTGTCTCCGCTCGCCATTCTCTGGCTGCTGCCCCTTCTATCCGATTTGCTTATTCTATTACGGCCGGACGCTCGGGGGGCGGCCGCGCCTCCGACCCGTGCGTCGCTCCTCTTTCTGGTTCCGGCGCATGACGAGTTGCTGACCATCGCGCCTTGTGTCGAGTCTCTGCTGGCCATGCGGAACACCCGGACGGATTCACGGGTCATTGTCGTTGCCGACAACTGCACCGACGACACGGCCGGCATTGCGCGGTCGATAGGCGCGGAGGTCTTCGAGCGGTTCGATACCCTGCGGCGTGGCAAGCCACCGGCGCTGGCTTGGGCGATGACGAAGGTGACGCTCGGCGACTACGACGCGGTGGTCATCATCGATGCCGACACGATCGTCGATCCCGATTTCGCTGATGCACTCGGCCGGCTCCGACCCCTCCGCGAAGTTGCCGCGCAGGCGTATCTCGATACTTGGAATCCTTCCGAATCGTGGCTCGCCTCGCTCGGTGCGCTTCTCGCGGCGGTTCGCTACGGCGGACAGTATCCCGCAAAAGCGCGAATTGGGCTCAATGTACCGCTCACTGGAAACGGCATGGTGCTGGGGACCGACGTTCTCGCGCGCGCAGGATGGGTCGACGAGTCGCTGACCGAGAACTGGGAGCTGTACGCCCGCTACACCGAACGCGGTGAGCACATTGCGTATGCCGGAGAAGCGCGATTGTTCGCCCAGGAGGCGAAAACACTGGCGGAGGGATCCGTGCAGCGGCGGCGCTGGCAGGCGGGCCGATGGATCGTGTTCCGCAACCACGCCCTTCCGATTCTGACGAGTCGCGTGATCGGTTGGCACCAGAAGATCGATGCCATCGGCGAGCTCGCGATCCCCGGTCCAGTTCTGCACGCCGCCGCGGCGCTGATCGCAGGCGCGCTGCTATGGCTGACCGGGGAAGCGGCCGCCCGGGTCGTGGCGTTCGCGCTACTGCTCTCGCTCGTTCCAACCATCGTCTGGACCGCCGTCGCCTGGGCCAGGCATCCGCGCCCAGAAGTCATCGCGATGGCGTTTCTCCGAATGCCGATATACGTGGTGTGGCGTCTTTCAATCGCTCTTCTCGCCGTGCGCACTGGCAGGTCGGGTGCCTGGCTTCGCTCGCCTCGGCACAAGCCGGGATAATGTGCCTGGCTGGCGCACTATCCCAGCTTGGCAAGCATGTTGTGCACGTAATAGGCGCCGAGCTGCCTCGGATGAAGATAGGTGTCGAAGAACGCGCGGGAGTTTCGGATGAGCTTGCGCCGCTCGTCTTCGTTCTCCAGATAGTGGACGCACACCGCTTCGAGGTCCGAGTAGTCAGGCTTGCAGTAGGCTACATGCTCTCCGTCCACGAACGGCTCGATCATCTTGTTCGTATGCGGTGGGCCGACACTGCAGGAGCCAATCGCGAGATAGTCGATCATGCGGAACGTGACAGAGCTCATGCTCGGGAGATCGATGCAGACCTTGGAGCGAGCCGCCTCGCGGAGATAGCGGCTGTATCGAACCTTCCCCTCTCCTCCGTAATAGGAGAAACGGGTGCTTCCGCGCAAAATCTCCATCGGCTTGCGGCGCTTCTCCATGCTCAAGCCGTAGCGGCCGGAGACTTCATAGAGTGGCGCTGCGTGATCCCTGAGCGCCCTCAACCGGGGCAGGTAACTGTATATCGCCAGGTCGTTTGGGGTGTAACCGCCGGGGAGAAGCCGGTCGCGATCTCCGTAGCCGGCCTTGGCGAACTCCATCTTGAAATAGAGCTCAGCGTCCGCGTACGCTGCTTCATTCAGGTCAGGATAGTCGGAAGTTTCGACCATCACAGAGTGACGAGAGCCGCGGATGTCAACCTCGAAGTTGATGACCTTGTCGTACGGTTGCGGTATGTCGGCATCCACTGTGCGTACGTAATGATCGAGCCAGAATCGCACCTGGACACCCATCATCCGTCGCGCCTTCCACTCTACCCAGGGCCATCGCACTACTACGTCCTTGAGCGCCTCGCGGTCCACTGGCCATGTGATCTGCGTCGGGCCGGTCGAGCCAGGAAATGTGCGCCATGTAAGCTCCAACCCCTTGTCGAGCCAGGTGCGTGGGTGCGCGTACATGGCCAAGCGTGTTCGGAAACTCATGGGAAAGCGGCTTGAAGGCGTGCGCGGCGACTGAACGCCACGAATATCGAACTCACGATCGGGTACGGGGTTAGGAAACATGACGGGCTTGCATTCGGCGCGGTAGCGGCGCATCTCACAGGACAGCTTACTATGAGTAGAAGTCTTTCAAACATCACTCCGAGGCTACGTGGTCGCGCCACCCTCATCTGGTTGCGCGCAGTATTAGCGAGTACGCTAGCAGTCGCCTGCACCGGAGGCAGCGTTCAAGGAGAAGCGCAGCAGCTCACCGATGTCGCCTTCGTGGCAGTACTCCCCGGCTCGGCGACGCTGCCGATCGGCGATTCGGTTGCAATGAACACCGTCGTAATCGACGGGCGTGGCGACACACTCCGCGGCCCGGTTCTCAGCTGGCAAAGTGCCAATCCGGCAATCGCCACCGTCAGCGCATCCGGCATGGTTCGCGCTATCGCTCCGGGGCTGGCGGGAATCACAGCCGTGAGCGGGGGCCGAACCGGCTCGGCGCGCGTGATCGTGACTCCTGGCGGCCCTCCGCGACATACGACAGGTTTGCCGCAGACCACAACGCCTCGAGCAGATCCGCCGCCGGGTCAGGTACCGGCGCTAACACCGTTGGGCGGTCAGTCGGTCGCTGCACAACAGGGTAGCGTTCCGTCGAATGAGACCGACGTCGCGCGAAGAGGAGGCGCACTGCATCCTAACGAGCCTCCCGGGCTTCGCCGCCTTACTAATCGCGCTTTTCTCACGACGGCCAGCAACGACGATGACCGAGGCGACAAGGAGTGCCGCGGCGGCTCGGAGTGCTGGGACGGTGCCGAATTCCGGTACAAGCACTTTGCGATCATTGAGGATCGCAGCGCGCCCTTCTCATGTTGTACGATCGCTCGGATGAACTATCCTGCCGGCCATCGGAGCGGCACTGCGCCAGCCACCGTCCAGACGATGGTATTTCGTCCGCCCGTCAAGCAGCTCTATGTGGAGATCTGGGCCCGGCTGTCTCCGAACTGGTTCGGGAACCAGTCGGGAACGAACAAGATGTTCTTCGTCGGTGCTTCCGGCGGGCACAACGAGTTCTTTCTTTCTGCTGAGGGCAGTGGGCACAACGCTCTCGAGCCGCAGGTTCGCATGCAGGGTATCGGCGATCCACGTCCACGGGTGCGGCCTAACGTAGCGCCAGGTACGGTGCTGAAGCGCGGCGCGTGGCACCGATGGGAGGTCGTTCTCACCTGTAACTCCGGGTTGAATGTGTCAGACGGCACGATCGACTTCTGGCTCGACGGCACTCACGT
>JBGTNB010000048.1:0-3080 GCA_041743285.1 Gemmatimonadaceae bacterium | reverse complement strand
GAGCGTCGGCGATCCATAACGGTCGCACCACACGCTTCGTGCGATCGGGAAACCTCGTGCACGTCCGGCTCGAAGTCGGTTCGCAGTTCGACACGGTCGGAGTTCCGCTGGATGTGAATTCGGAGCACTCGGTTGCCATCGCGATGTCGCCCGACACGATTCGGTTCAATCCCAGAGGATTCGCTCCGGGAATGTCAGGGGCCTATCAAGTAGTTCGCCTATCGCGTAATTCACGCGCGGACTCGGTCTGCGTCACGCGGTTCGGCAGAATCATTACCGAAGGGAGCTGCCAGTGAAACGCCGCCAATCAGTAAAAGGAGCGCCTGGAGCGCGGGCCGGATTCACGATCGTCGAAGTGATCGCGGCGATCATGATTCTGACCGTCGGTGTACTTGGCCTCGCCAGCGCCGCGGCGACGGTCACGCGGATGATGGGGACTGCCGAAGTTCAGAGCGACGCTGCCGCGATTGCCGCGGCACGCTTTGAAACGCTGCGCGGGACCCGCTGTCCGGTCGCCAGCGGCTCCGCTAGTGGAGCCGGCATCACCGAGCGCTGGGCCGTTACCCAGCTAGGCAACGCCAGTTTCCGGATGTACGCGGTGACGGATACGGTGCAGTACCGCAACCGAAGAGGTTTGCGCACTCAAGCTTATCAGAGCGTGGTGCAATGTCTTCCATGAAGAGTGTGAGGCGTGCCGGCCGGCGACTGCGCCGCGGGTTTACGCTCATCGAGATAATGGTGGCGATCGTCCTCCTCAGCATCATCGTCGGCGGGTTGCTGGCGGTGGTGATGGAACAGGAGCGGTTCTACGATGGCGCAACCGAAGTAATGGAAGTCCGCGACAATCTGCGCAGGATCGGAGATTTGATCCCGGCGGAAATGCGTGGCATGGCGCCGCTCGAGGGTGACCTGATCAGCATGATGGACTCGGCTGTGGAGTTCAGAGCACCTACCGGTGCGAGCATCGTCTGCACGATCAACCTGGCACGGACCACCATAACGGTGCCACCGGTCGCGCTGCAAAGCGATGCCGGACTCACCTCGTGGGCTGCCGCGCCTCTGCTGAGCGACTCCATGTTCATCTTCGATTCGCGGGATTCGCTCCCGGATACGCTGGTAGCTCGGCGAATCGTCGCGGCACCGACGGTCGGTCTCTGCCCGACCACGACCGGCTTCACGTCTACGCTGGCCGAAGCAGCGGGCGCTACGACATTAGTGTTGAACGCCGCGCTGCCGAACGAAGTACCGGTCGGTGCGCCGATCAGATTTTTCCGGCGCGTACGTTACTCGCTCTACCGGTCGCCGACCGACCAGCAGTGGTACATGGGCTATCGTGATTTCGTCCCCTCGCGTTCGCCGGCCTGGAGTCAGATCCAGGCAGTGGCCGGCCCGCTAATGCCGTATGCATCAACGGGGGCGACCGGACTGCGGTTCACCTATCGAGACTCCGTAGGTAACGCCCTTACCGCCGTCGCCGACGCACCGCGCGTTCGTCGCGTCGAGATCGTCGCCCGCGCCCAGTCTGCCGTCGCAATGCGAACCGGCGGCCAGAAGCGCACGGCGAATGGACACTATATGGATTCGCTTCGTACAGTTGTAGCTCTACGCAACTACTAGGAGACGTTATGCGACGCATTGCACATCCGCGTGAGGGCTTCGCTCTGGCGGTCGCGATTTTTGCGATCGTCGTGATCGGTACGCTCATCGCTGGTATATTTTTCGCCTCGATGCAGCAGGGTCGAATGGCCCGTAATCAGCAGCTGCAGTCGAGCGCGATGGCCGCGGCAGAGTACGGAATGAACCGTACGGTGTCGACCGATTGGCAGAGCGGGTCCTGGAATACGATGCCCGTCGGAAAGGTGGATTCCACCAGCAACGTATTCACATCGCACGGCGCCACGTCGCGGGTTCGCGTTACCCGGGTCGGCAACGCCAACGTTCCCCTGTTTCTGGTGGCCTCGGAAGGGAGTGCTGGAACGCTGCTGGGTGCGCAGGCACGCCGGCGAACCAGCACTGTGGTCGCGCTTCAGGTATTCGACATCGACATTCTCGGCGCGCTCACCACGCGCGGCGCCACCAAAATCGGTGGAAGCTCGTTCATCAATGGTCACGACACGCCATACGCTGGTTGGGGGTGTCCGGCAGCTGGACCCTCCCTTCCCGGCATTGCGACGGGTGATTCGGCACAGATTTCGACCAGCGGTTGCAGCAACTTCAACTGCGTCACCGGCTCGCCAAAGGTTCAGCAGAACACTGCCGCCGCGGATACGAGCACCTACTTCGATTTCGGAAACGGCATGCAGTGGGCGCAGCTCAAGGCCATGGCCAAGTACGTTTCCGGCGGCCCGTCCGGGCCTTCGGTGGTCGGTGGTGTTTGCAACAAGTCCGCCGCCGGCAACTGGGGAGACGTGAATCGTGCCAGTCCCCAGGGCGCCTGTGAGAACTATTTCCCGATTCTCTATGCTCCAGGCGACCTGCATTTGACGGGCGGAAAGGGACAGGGGATTCTGCTCGTCGAAGGCAACCTGAAGGTGACGGGCGGCTTCGAGTTCTTCGGGCCAGTCATTGTCAGGCAGGACCTCGACACTCAGGGCACCGGCGGCCACTTCAACGGCGGCGTGATGGCGGCCAACGTCAATCTGGCACAGAACGTTGTGCTCGGAAATGCGGTGATCACGTACTCGAGCTGCATTCTCTCCAAGGTGCTGCAATCGAGCGCGACGCCGTCACTCATGGCCGATCGGGCGTGGGCGGAGCTGTACTGACCTTACGAGGCCGGCAGGTGCAACAGCACTTCCCAGGCTGAAACAAAATGATGCAGGCATTCGCGGCGCACCTGGCTAGGCTAGGTGCGCCGCGTTGCATCCCGGCTCGTCACGGGCGTCACGCTGTGACGTTTCGTGCCGCGAGTCGTGTCACGGGGGAAGACGCCGGCATCGGCCGGTCGCCGCAAACTGTATCGCGGTGTGACTCCGCAGTAGCTGCCTCTCTCTCCCGGAACTTCCATGGTGCTCTTCGGTCGGAAAAAGACGACGATTGGCCTCGACATTGGATCCGGGCTCATCAAGGTCGCGGTCGTT
>JBGTNB010000047.1:0-3543 GCA_041743285.1 Gemmatimonadaceae bacterium | reverse complement strand
GCGTGGCGCGCGACGCGCCGGTTTGCCGCCAGCGCTCTGAGCAGCTCGAGCTCGCGAGCGCTCTCCGGATGCGCGAGCGCCGCATCGATGGTGGCAATGCGTTCCGCTTCGGACCCGCCCCCCTCGATCGCGGCAAGCATGCGCTCCGGTGTGACGCCGGAGGTCTGCGCCCTCGACTCGCGCTCCTGCTGCAATGCGGCGTAGACGCGCCGCAGCTCCTGTTCCGTCATGATGCCCCTCCCGGTCCAATTCCCCGCGCAATGAGCAGGTGCCGCAGATCTTCGAGTCCCCGATACAACAGATTCCGGGTCTTCGCCTCGCTCCAGTGGAGCAGGTCGGCAATTTCCTCGCGGTCGTATCCCATGAGGTGCAGTCGCACCGCTACGCGCCGGTTAGGCTGCATCTCCGCCATCGCCGCCGCCAGGCCATCGAGCATTTCCCGGCCGAGCACGGACTGATCTGGGGCCGCGAAACCCGACGCCGGAAACCGCTCGTCAGGCACGAGCGATTCGGTGAGATGCTCTCGCCGTGCCCGGCGCCGCCGCAGCAGATCCAGCGCGGCTGACGTCGCGGAACGGTAGACGTACGATCGCGTGAGCGTTTCCAGCTTGACGGCGCCGCCTGTCGACAGCGCCCGCCACATCCGGATCCGCACATCCTGAAGCACTTCGTCGATCTCGGATGCGGCGACCCCGTGCGCCATACCCGCCTTGAGCGCCACCTCGCGGAATTTCAGGAGTACCCGCTCAATGGACGCGGACGAGGCTGCACTGCCCACCGCCCCTTTCTCGTTCGCTACTCCCGCGACCTGTTCGACGCTCACGGTCTGGCAGTCCCTGGGGTTGGCGGTGAGAGCACTCGGAGTCAGCGCGCGTTTCTGGAGTACCGACCTGCACGAAACGGAAACCCAAATCGACGACGCCTCATGAAACGCACGGCGACCTGCATGGTTCTCACGCTGCTCGCATTCGGCGACCACTCCGCCGCGTCACAGGACAGACGCGCCGAGATGGACGTCGCGCTTCTCCAGGTGAGTGCCGTCGATGCTACGGGCCGTGGCACCCTGTGCGTCGGCGCACGGAACACGGTCCGGGCAGAATTGATGCTCGTCTCGCACGCCAATCCCGCAACTGTTCGCCTGCGGCTGGCGCTAGTGCTTCCCGGCGGCGACCCCGCCGGCGTTTCAGTCGCGGAGGGAAGTGTGGCGTTTACCGGGACCGCGGTCAACCGGTCGTTCACCTTCGTCAATGTCGAGGTACCGGCGCGCCTGCAGGGCCGCAGAGCGACGCTCGAGGTGCGAGCCACACTCGATGACGCGTTCATGGAGCGCAACCTCTCGAACAACGTCGGAGTGCTGGACATCGAGCGCGCAACGAACTGGAATTGTCGCTCCGACCGCTGACCGCGCTCCGTGGTTAGCGGAGTTCCGATCGCGGCCGGGAGCCCGATGTGGCGGCCGCAACGCGGCCGCCTGCCGTTGCCGATTCGAGCGTAACTCGCAACCGCAGACTCGGCCGCCACAAGCCCCAGTGTCTGTTGATCCGCCACGCCGCGCCATCATCAACGGCGCGTAGATCGAAGTCGAGCGCCGCCTGCTGCACCACTGTCTTCGCAATCTCGATGGCGATGTCCGCGCCGGGGCAGGCGCGATCCCCGGAGCCGAACGGGCAGTGGTGGGCGGAAGCGACTGGTTGCTCGAGAAAGCGGCTCGGTTCGAATCGATGAGGCTCGGGAAAGACGTCCGGGCGAGCGTGGGCCTCTGTCAGGCAGAGCCGCACGAGCCAGCCTTCCGGGATACGGTACTCGCCGAGCGGAACCTTTTGTGCCACTCTCCGATAGAGATAGGGGCTCTCGTACAGCCGGATGGTCTCCTGGACGAACGCGCGGGCGCGGGCGTCCAGCGCTCCGGCATCTCCGGCCGCGGCGCGGATCTGCTCGACCTCGGCGGGGTGATCCGCGAGCATTTTGATGATCCAGCGCAGCAACCCACGGGTCATGATGCTCCCTTCCTTGATCATCAGCACCAGGTTGCCTATCGCGGTCTCGTCGGTGGCCATGGACGGGTAGGCGCTGGCAAGATCCGCCAGCACGGATGGAGTGCCGACGCGTCCGCCTGCCGCTTCAATCTCCCGTTCTCTAACGAGCAGAGCGATCGTCGCGGACAACCAGTCGAATGCTTCCCGTGATGCGCGCGGCACGGGAAGGAACAGCTCCAACGGACGATTGAGGTCGGTGAAGCGCTGCCGGATCGCATCGGACTGCGGGTGGTCGGGCCCGATCCCGAGAATCATGCGCAGCAGCGGGACCTGCACGACAGGCAGCAGGAACGGCTCGGGGTGCACGCCCGATGGATGTGAGGCGCGGGCCATTGCGGCGAGCTGCGTTCGCGTCACTTCCGCGAGGACCGGCCGGGCGGCCTCCACGACCTCACGAGTGAACCTCGGCGCGAGCATGCCGCGCAGACGCGTGTGGGCGTCGCCGTTCGTGTACTCGAGGTAGCCGCCGGGCACCAGCCGGTTGAACGACCATTCCGACTGCACGAGGCGGTCTTCGTTCTCATGGAAGAACTCGATCCCGGTTCGCAGATCGGTGATGCACACCACGGGCTGGTGCAACTGGCTCATCTTGAACACAGGACCCAAACGCGCAGCAGTGCGGGAGTAGTAGTCGGGATCGTGAATCGCGTCGAGCGACTCCGAGAGACCAAGGGAGCCTGCGGGAAGCCGACGACGGCGACCGTAGTTCGGACGAGCGCGAACGACACAAGCGACGACGACAACCGCTAGCAGGAGAACACCCGCGCGGCGCGCGAGGGGGTTCTGCACGCTCACCGACACCGCAAGCGCTACGCCGGCAATCCCCGCCGCCACGACCACGAGCGCGAGCAGCGGCCGGGCCGCGAGCTCCCGGCGTATCGGCTGTTTGACCAGCACTCGGCCTAACAGCACGGCTGCCGCGATCATTACGGCACCTGCGACCAGATATTCGATGAGCGGGCTCACCCGCGCGTGGACTCCAAGGGCGTGAGCCTGACGAGACGTGTCGTTCCCGGACGCCAGTGGTCGCGGTGCCTCGTGCCCCTCTCCAACGGTGCGTTGCGGGTGACCCGGGCGTCGTAACCACGGCACAGTTCCTCGACGAAGATCTGCGCGAAGAACTGCACGATGGGAACGCCCATGCACCCGTGATCGTCGGCGCCGAACGGTGAATAGTCGCGCCGGCTCACGCTTCGCCCAGCGAAACGCTCCGGATCGAAGCGATCGGGGTCGGGAAAGATCGCGGGATCGCGATGACTCTCCTGAACGCAGACTCGCAGCAGCCAGCCCGCGGGAACGTGAAATCCGTTGATCTCAAACGGCCGGACGACTTCGCGGTAGAGAAACTCGCTCTGCTCCATCCGGAGCGTCTCCTGCACCACACGATGGGCCACCGTGTCCTGCCGTACGCGGCGCGAGGCGTCCGCGGTCGTGCCTGACGAGCGGACGGCGCCCTGCCACTGCGGGTGCTCGGTCAACTCCAGTAACACCCAGTCGAGCAGCGATG
>JBGTNB010000046.1:0-14989 GCA_041743285.1 Gemmatimonadaceae bacterium | reverse complement strand
TTCTGGGGCCTGATCGCCTCGATGTGGGTCGGCAACGCCATGCTGGTGATCCTCAACCTGCCGCTGATCGGCATGTGGATCAAGCTGCTCACCGTGCCCTACCGCTACCTTTACCCCGCGATCCTGGTGTTCATGGCGATCGGCGTGTTCAGCCTGTCGAACAACCCGTTCGACGTGCTGATCATGGCGATCTTCGGCATTTTCGGCTACATCTGCGTCAAGCTCGAGTGCGAGCCGGCGCCGATGATCCTCGGCTTCATCCTCGGGCCGCTGATGGAGGAGAACCTGCGGCGCGCGATGCTGCTCTCGCGCGGCGACCCGATGACCTTCGTCACCAAGCCGATCAGCGCCGGCTTTATCATCGCCTCGGTGATCCTGCTCCTCATCGTCGCCCTCCCCGCGATCCGCAAGAAGCGCGACGAGGCCTTCGTCGCCGAGGAAGTGAAGTAGCCGCCTGGGGAGCCTGAAGAAGTCGCCCGGGGAGCCTGAAGAAGTCGCCCCCGCGAAGGCGGGGGCCCAGTTTTTCTTCCTGAAGCTCATGGGTTCCCGCTTTCGCGGGAAAGACCACTTGCCGCTTCCCAGAGGTTCCTAGTACCGCAGTTCTAGAACTGGCGGGGGATGGCAGGGCTCCCCGGTTCGGCGTAACTTGAGGCTGGGGAGGGTCCTGATGGACGCGCCAGCCGCGCATGCGCTCGTGGAGAAGGGCCGGGAGTGACGCGCCTCGTCATCCGGCACCTCGAGATCCACGTCGCGCACGCCTGCAACCTGCGCTGCGAGAGCTGCTCGCACTATTCCGACTACGGTCACAAGGGCATCGTCTCGCTCGACGAGGCGGACGAGTGGATGGGCGCCTGGAGCGGCCGGCTGCGGCCCGGCACCTTCTCCCTCGTGGGCGGCGAGCCCGCCGTGCACCCGCGGCTTGCGGACTTCCTGCGCCTCGCGCGCCGCCACTGGCCCGACTCCCACCTGCGCCTGGTCACTAACGGCCTCCTCCTCCACAAGCACCCCGGCCTGCCGCTCGCCCTCAAGGACGACCCGAACGCGCGCATCTACCTCTCGATCCACCACCAGTCGCCCGAGTACCTGGAGGCACTGAGACCCAACCTCGAGCTGCTGCGCAAGTGGGAGCGCGAGCACCGGCTGCGCATCTCGATCTACCGCTCCTTCGCCGACTGGCGCCGCACCTATCTCGGCCGCGGCCCGGACATGCAGCCCTACGACGACCGCCAGCCCCGCAAGAGCTGGCAAAACTGCGCCGCCCGTTACTGCCCCCAGCTTTTCGAAGCCAGGATCTGGAAATGCGCCCCGCTCGCGTACCTGCGCATGCAAAAAAGCAAGGTCGCCCTCTCGAACGCCTGGAAGCCCTACCTTGCCTACGAACCTCTGGCACCGGAATGCTCCGACGACCGGATGCGTGCGTTCTTCGCACAGGAGGACGAACCCCAGTGCGGCATGTGCCCCGCGGCGCCGGAACGCTTCGCGATGCCGTTTCCTTTCGTTAGGAAAGTAAGAGAAGAGGTCATAAGCGCATGAAGCGAAAAACAACTATCGCAACCGTGCTCGGATGTGCGCTCCTCGCATGCAGTGCGCCAACGTCCCTGGCGCAATCGGGTGGAACCTATGAACTCGGAATGGAGGCGCTCGATCGCTGGGATCTGAAGGCTGCAATAGCTCAATTCGAACGCGCGGGGGACAGTGCATCCTTGCGTCGCCTGAGCCAGATATACGGCGAGGCAGAGATGTACGGACTTAGAGACTACGCCAAGGCGCGCGAATACATGGTGCAAGCTGCGGCCAAGGGGGATCCACAAGCGGTGTCTGCCATAGGCCAAGCGATAGTCAACGGGAAATGGACACCCGGTGGATTGGATATGCGGGAGCCTGTCGAGGAAGGCCTAAGTGCCCTTGAACGTGCGTGCTCGCTCGGCGAATTCTCGTCGTGTCGCAGTCTTGCGACGTGCCTCAGCGGCAAATCTCGGTCTTGTCCGAGAGTCTCTAGTAGCGATGCTGATCGATCCGCTTCGTACGCCAAACGATGGAAATCCATGGCGATCGCCGCTGCGCAGCGAGGCAACAACCTCGCGCTCCTCAGCTTGGCATATGAGCATCCGGAAATTGGATACGTGGGCAGCGAGCCCGACGGCTACTCGCTGGTTAGTCGGCGTCGAAACCTCTTGGGAGGCGCGAGAGCGGTGCGGCACGATCCCGCTAGCCTTCTCCGCGCAAAGGAAGTCGCCGAGCTCTTCGAGCGATCGTCCTCGGAGAAGGTATCGCCGGCACCTGCCAATCAGGTTGATCTGCTGGTGCGCGCTTCCGCTCCTGCGTACCTGTATGCGTCAAAGAGCGAGGTCCGTCAGATCCTCCATGAGTACGCCCTTGCCGTGCTGCCGTTGCTTGGAGACCCGTTCGTTCCGGATTCTGCTTTGATCCAACGCGCCATCGCGGAAATCACCGATACCTTCGAGCCCCGGCTGCGAAAAGGATTCCAGGCCCTGCGCGAGGTACCCGTACAGGACGGGTTAAATCCGGAGCAATGGCTGAAGAAACGGTTCCAGGATCAGTTCGATGCGTATGAGATCGCGTACTGGTCGGGACCGGCGTACGCGAAGGTCAAGGAGGTCCTCGACCGCATCGAAAGCATGGTTAGAGCGTCGGAATTCCAAGCGCGCCGGACCATCTTCGAACTGAAGGAACGCGCCGCGCGAGATCCGTCGGAGTTCACGCAAGCGCTATCCCGCATGCAGCAAGCGGCGCCCGCTCCTTTCCCCAAGGGAACTCCGGAGCAAGCGATGCATGACTTCAGGCAGAAGGTCATCGCTTCAGACTACCTTGGGATGAGTCTGCCACCCCGGACTCCGTGCGCCGTGCGCATCGAAACGCCGCTGGTAAGCGTGTTGCGCCGGGAAGGCGCGCCTCTTCTTGGGACGTCGATGTTGATACTCCATCAGTCTGAAAAGATACTTCCGTTACTTACCAGACAGAATGTTCTAGCGTTGCGTGACTACCGAGATGGAGTGCTTGAAGGGGAACGCTGTCGTATTGTTAGGGACCTGGAAGAGAAACTGGCTCGAGCCTACCACCGAGAAGTCAGCTCGGTTCTCGAGGACTTCCACCAGACGCTTTCAGAGCAGGTGTTGGTCCGACGTCCCAGGTGACCCAGCCTACCTACGAACCCCCGGAGAGGAGGCCATGAGCGCGTGAACCGAAAAATAAGCATCGCAGCCGTGCTCGGATTTGCGCTCCTCGCCTGGAGCGCCGCAACGCCCCTGGCGCAATCGGATGGAAGAGAGGCCACGTGATCACTACGCCCGAGGTGTTCGATCAGATGGTGAAGGACATGAGGCGAAGCGCGAGAGCGAGCTCTGGGACAAGCGCCGCAGCGTCGTTATACCTACGAATTGGTCGAGGTCCGATTGGGGAGTGGAGCTGCGATCAAGCGACTAAAGTGAAGCAGCCGCGCGTGGATCGTGCTGTACGCCATCTTAACTAGTTCACTACTTCCGTACGGTGAGGATACACGATGAGATCGTTTCGTTCCTATCTGCTCGCGCTCGTCCTCCTCCGTCCGGATATGGTGATGAGTCAGTCGATTCCTAACGCCACGCGAGAGGAGCTCGATTCTTTTCGCCCATTCATCGAGCAACTGTTTCGAGCGGACCTTCTTAGTCCCAGTGCGCCCTATTGCGCTACGCTGACGGGATACCGCACCCTCTATGCCGCAAGAGAAAGGATACGAAACGATCTTCTTCCAGATGTCTTCACCATCTGGCTGCGCGAGCAGGATCTGAAAGCAAAAAGCTTTAGCGATATTCCCCCTCACCATGGCCGAGACCAAAGGGTCGCTTCCGCGAAGGCCAGATTCGAATACGAGACCGCCTGGCGCGACTTGGTAGTGCGAGCCGGATTGTTTCGTGAAATCTCGGTGTTTCCGCAGCGGACTGGAAGCGACGACATCCGCTCGGCTCTGGTATTAACAAGGAAGGGATACGAGTCTTACGGATGGGAATGGAACTGCCTTAGTTTTGCGCGTCCGGATTCAGTATCGATCGTGCGGGCCTTCAAGGAACCAGTCCAAGGCGCCTACGCCCGGCGACTCCGAGCGCCCTACCGATTTTGGGTAGACGTCGAGCTACTTGGAAAGCCGTTCGAGTGGGCGACAAGTCATGCCGCGGCCGCCGGATTATGGGACTCGACTGCACTCCGCAGAACGGCCCGGGTCAAGGTCGTCAGCGACGGCGGTAGCTGGAGGATCGCACAACGTTCTTTCGAAGCATTCTTTGCGGAATCCATGGCTTCGGCGTCGCGCGCGCATACGCCACAGATCGCAAACGAGCGTAAGGACCACCATGCTCGGGAAAAGGCTGCGCTAGGAGGAGGAATTGCGGTGCTGACGTCAGCTACCATCAAGCAAGTCTTACTTGACGATTCGCTCGATCCTCGAGTTCAGGGCGAGCACCCAAAACTGAGGTGGGAGCCTTGCCACCTGATCCCGTATGAATATAGTCGCAGATTCAGGGGAAATCATCACTCGGTGTTTCGTACAAGCTCTTCGTCCACGGGGCGTTATCAAATTTATTTCCCCATTGGTCGGATGTTCGCGCATCCGGACAACGAGTTCGCCTTTATAAATGCGTTTGAGCATGCGAAGCTGTTAGCGGCCACTGGTCTGGCGAGCATCGAGGAAAAGTCTCCCTCTGATGCGCCCCCCAGCGCTGTTTTGACCCTTAGCGAAGTCGCTTCAGCGGCGATTGATCGCCAGCGTAATCCGGAATGCATATCCCTGGGTACCGGGGAAATTGAGTCTGCGTGGGTGGTACCCCGGGCGCTTCCATCTACGGAGTCAGCCGACCTACCGTTCGAAGTTGCCATTCGCGGCTGGGTTCGAGTCGACTCAATACGTCCTGGCCTGGAGGCGCTAAGAGAGCAGTTCCCTAGCGTCCGAATGATTCTGGACTCTGGCTATGGGTTTGAGGCGGTGCTGCACTACGTTGGCGGCGTACTGCGCGTAAAGGAATGGAAGTCACTGTTACCTACGTTCTCCGTCGAGGAGAAGAATCATCCGTGTATCAAGACAAGAGGCGTGTATTGCCGTGACGAGATGACGGGATGGACCAGATGAGTGCTGCCGGCTCGCAGCGCCATGCCGGTATCGTCACAGTGATGGTGGTCGCGACGACGCTTCTACCGGGATGCGCCGAGGATCTGATCCTCGACCTCAATAAAGGAGATTCCATCCGGCTTGTAGGACTAGCCGATAACTTTCCCTGCGACGATCCCAAGTATGCCAAGGTCAAGAAGATTAAGACTGTCGAACTTAGATTCTTCGATGGCTCGTCACAAAGCCTTTGTACAAGGGATCCATCGCAAGGTCCTCCGCGTAGCGCGCAACACATTCGAGAAGACTGTGACAAGCTGGTAAAGCAGGACGTGTATCGGAAAGTAAGACTCTCAGGCCTGTACTGGCCCGGCGCGAGAGAGCGCAAATTCTGGACCTTTGAGATTGTTTCGCGGGTCCTTTTCGAGTCAGGTTTGTCGTTCGTTGAGGTACCGACAAGCAACTACATAGGACATGAGCTCAGCGTAGTTCCGCAAAAACTGGTCTATCGCGATCCGGCCCGCCCGTATCTCCGAATTCAGTTTGCAGATGCTTCTTCGGAGTTCTGCGCCCCATTTGACTACCTAATTAAGACCAAACCGCGTGAGCTGATATCTCTTGTGTCACGCGGTCTGAGACCCGGTCAGTGCATAGCCATCGAGCCCATACCTACTCCAACCGCCCAATTCGAGATCGAAACCACTTCGAAAGAGCATAGCGGCGTCAAGTACGTTCGTGAAAAGCTTTTGGATAGACAGGACAGGACCGTCGCGGCGGAGTATCTGGTCATCGATTCGTGCGCGAACAATAGTCGCGCGTTCAAGGGATTCCCATGGACCGCGATTGAGGTTGTGCCCACCCCCAACGCGCCGATAAGCCGCCAAACCTTCCGCACGCAACAGCCGGTATTTCCCACTACTCGCACCGTCACACTCGTTTCGGAAACTGTTTCTACACCAATAGATAAAGCGTTTCTCGAGCGGGAAGATCAAAAGAACGCTATCGCTGACGGCGGAGCCATCTCCATAGTGTCGCACTCGTCGCTGCAGATCATCGACGGTTCTCGGCAACTTGTTATCCCGCTTGGTCGTATCGAGGGTGGGCAGTTCAGTTACGCCGTGGTACGCAAATCCAAGGACGGGATTTTCGTTCTAGGTCACCAACACTCGCCGGCACGTACTGTTGCCATACTTCATTTCTCGCACCTTGGCGAGCCACTTCGTGCAGACCTTGTGCCCTTACCGGGAACAGTCCTAAGGTCCTGGCAACAACGCTACTACGATCTAGACGTCGGGCCATCCAACTACGATATCCACGTGCATCTGTTGACGCCCGACGACCCGACCAGGAAAGTGACGTCGACTGTCACTTTGAATGTAAAGATGGATTGAAGTCGCATGACCGATACGCAGGTGACGGAGTTCAACTCGCGCGATCAAGTGCGCGATCACCTGCCGAACACGATCACGGGGTTCTCGGGGACGCTATTGTGGGACCGAATCGACAATCGCTACGTGCTGTGCTTCCGTAGCCTGGAATATGCCGACCAGTGGAGCGCTGCAGGGCCGTTCGCGCAATCCGGTAAGAGAGGGGGCAAGGTGGTGACAACCGCGAAGGTGTTTCGAGCATATGGTCAGGACGTCGTGTTCGAGTGGGAGGCACCATGAAACGGCTCTCGATGGCGTTGCTGCTGCTCGCCGCATGCGTGGGCCCGGGCGACTTGTCCGGCGAGACGGTGGGCGAGCAGTTCAGGAAGGCGTTGGCGA
The DNA here is from genome assembly GCA_041743285.1 of Gemmatimonadaceae bacterium. GTDB lineage: Bacteria > Gemmatimonadota > Gemmatimonadetes > Gemmatimonadales > Gemmatimonadaceae > JALZIF01. Next base: position 8,128 of record JBGTNB010000046.1, on the reverse strand, counting down.
ATGTGGATGCGTATTGCCGCGAGCGCAGGATTGGTCCGTATCTCGATCCCAGCGATGCAGAGTATCGCCGCAAAGTGACTTTGATGAATTGTGAAGTCCTGAAGATCAAGCCATTTGATTTAAGTGCTGTGCTGGCAACGCCGGAGGGGAAGTTTGCGTATTCGATCGAGCTGCCTGCGCCCCTCGACAAGCCGCGCGTAAGACGCGCGGACTACCGCTCGGCGTCTGAGTACTTCAAGGCGTTGTGTGAGAAGGAAGACGGAGATCACCTTTTCTCGTCAATCGCCGGCGTAGAAAGCGTAGTTGCCCTACGGACCGCCCCGACCGGGTTTAGGCACAGGCTTGGTTCCTACAGCGAGGAAACGTTAGGTGCGAAAGCAGGTGGCGGGCAGCCAGAAATGCTTCTGGTGCAAAGCATTGGATTGAAAGCTGTTGAAAGGCGCGGAGCCGAAGAAAGTAGGAGACGGGACGATCCCATTGCTTGGCGGAGATATACGGTTGATTCGACCAAGCAGGCAGTTTCCCCCCACTATGGATTGAAATACGAACTGATTCCCGCGCCAACGGCAGAGGTAGGAATTCTCTGGCGAGGAACCCCTGCATTGGACGCGAGGGAAGAAGGAATCATTGGCGGGGAGCTCGTTGTCATCCAGCGATCGTCTAGCAAGGTCCTGGCGGTCAGGCGTACCTTCACGATGGACGAAGTTGATCTCAGCGTAACTGATCGAGTGCGGCACACGAGCCGTTCCTGCCCCGGAACAGTCATCACTGAAGGTTACGAGCTTGTATCCCGTGTGCTAGGGATAACAGGGAGGTGATCTCATGACTCTCGCCGCACATCAGATTGCTCCCTTCGTTCTCGCACAACTTGCTGCTGAGTCCTATCTGAGTGGTGTGATGGAGGGAACGCCAGAACTGTTGGCGAGACGTCTCCGATTGGGATCCAACAATTTCATCTTTGTGGGAGACACAGAGGAAACCTCCAAAGATCCCGCTCACCCCGGCTACTCTCGCATGTCTGATGTGCAGATCGCGGAGTTCAGCTCCCGCTATGAAGTGCGTAACCACCTGCCGAACACGATCACAGGGTTCTCGGGCACGTTGCTGTGGGACCGGATTGACAACCGCTACGTGTTGTCTTTTCGCAGCACGGAGTATGCCGATCAGAGCAAGGGCGGGGACTGGGCGCGGGACGGGCTGAGCGGCGCTGCAGGCGAGATCGGCAACCACGGCTTCGCGGTTGCTCAGGTCGGCGACATGGAGGCGTATTTCCGGTACTTGCAGTCGCAGGGCAAGCTTCCTTCTGGAGTGAACTATTTCGTTACTGGCTATAGCCTCGGTGGACACCTGGCTACTGTTTTTGCGCAGGCGCACGCGGGGGAGGCGGGTTTCCAAGGGGCGGTGACTTTCAATGGCGCCGGCCACGGCACGCTCACGGTCGGTACGGTGCGCGAGTTCGTAGACACCGTGCATACGCGCCTGCAGGCCAAGGGGTTGCTGCTCCAGCTCGGTGGGGGCGCCGATCCGAACAGTCCGCCTAGTGCGTACCGCACTGCAGTTTACGACGGGCTCGGCGGCGGCAACACCGAAGTGGGCGGAGTGCTCAAGGACATATTGGATCAGTTCCAGCCCCTGAGCAGGTCGCTGAGTTCGTTGCCGCGGTCGCTCAGCGGCAACATCACCCAGGTCTACGGGCTGGCCGACACTGGGGATTCGCTGTGGGTGGCGAACTCCGGGGTGCATTCCGACAACAAGGTCCCGCTCTTCATCGAAGACCAGCCGGACATCCAAGGGTTCGGCGTGGGCTGGTTTGATTCGCTCTTTGGTTCGAGCATGAAGAGCGACTTCGGCACCACGCATTCGATCACGCTCCTGGCCGACACCCTGGCGGTGATGAGGCTGTTGCAGCAGCTCCAGCCGCAGCTTGCACCGGATGCGATACGAACTCTCTTTTCAGCAGGATCGAACGAGCGCGGGATCGGGCTTATTGGATCCAAGGGGCAAGCAGAAAGCGGCTCGCTGGAAGCGGTCGTCGAGGCCCTCGCCGGAATCTTCGAAGTCGATATTGCGGCTCTGGCAGCGAGCATGAACGCGGGGCGGATCGATGGAAAGCTGCCACGCGATGACGCGGGAGGAGGATTCGGCAATCTGCTGTTTCGCAACATCTTCCACGCCGCGCTGAAAGAGATCGGCAACGTTGCGGGCGCTAGCGGCAACTACACGATCGAAGTGCTTGCCGGCAAGTCCCTAGCCGATGTGGTGAGCGCGGCGGGAGTCTCGGACTCGCGCGGCATCGCCTACCGCTACGCGCTGAAAGTAGGCAACGCCTTCGCCCTGATCGGCGCGCCTTACCAGCTACACAATGCCAATGGCGAGTTCGACCTTTACAGCCCGGCCAACCGAAGCGGCACACTGACGGAAGGCTGGATTAGGGATCGCGCTGCTTACTTGGAACGGATCAACTACTACAACGCCAAGAATGCGCGCTACGACCTGACGAAGAACTCCGAGAACCCCGGCGCCGGAGGGGACACGACGGCGACGCAATTCGATGGCGAGGATCTCGTCTGGCAGGACCTCGCGACTAGTATCACTATCAGGCGCGGCGCCGACACAGGCGTGACCGCGTTGCGCGTGTTCGGGTCGGATGGTGCAGACGGGCTCGCCGGCGGAAGGAATGCGGATTACCTCTACGGCGCGGCTGGCACCGATTACCTCCGCGGTAGAGGGGGGGCGGACCGCCTCGAAGGCGGAGTTGGACTCGACGTCTACGAATACCATTCGGCGCGCCCCGGCTTCTTCACGACCTCAACCGACGGCCATGACACCGTGGTCGACATCGACGGAAAGGGGGCGCTAAATTACCTCTATCGCGACGCGGAGAACAAAGTCCAGTCTACGATTTTGGCCGGGGTGGCGATCAGACAAGCCGCCGGTATCTGGCTTGCTCCCGACGGACGGTTCACGCTGACGCCTGCAGGCGTGGATCTCAGGTTGAGTTTCCGTCCCGGCATCGACGGCAGCGTCACCTTCAAGGACTTCGATTTCGACCGGGCCGCGCAGAGTGGATATCTCGGCGTGCGCCTAGTCGAGCAAGCAACCGAACCCGAAACCGCCGCTTTCACCAACGGCGACCAGGAAGAAGACAAGGCCGACGTGCTGTACGGCGCGCGGCCCGCCGGCGAGGTGCCGTCGGCCACCCCGGGAGAGAAGATCGACGCCGGGCTCGACAACGACATTGTCTATGCCGACCGCAACGAGGGGGAGACCCTCCCTTCCCCGTTCGGAAACGCCGACTGGGTGACCGGCGGCGAAGGCCGCGATTCGATCGAGGCTGGGGCGGGCAACGACCTCGTCGAGGCGGGCGGGGGCGGTACTGCGAACGGGGATCTTGGCGGCGACATCGTCGACGCCGGCGCGGGCGACGACGAGGTGTATGCGGGCGTCAAGACTGCGCTGGCCGACGCGATCCTGGAGGCCGGGGACCTGGGTTTCGCGAGCGGCGAGAAGGGCGATTTCCTCTCCGGTGGCGAAGGTGAGGACTGGCTGATCGGCGAGCGCGGCAACGATCTGGTGATGGGCGGGCGCGGGCGCGATCTGATCGTTGGCGGTGCGGGCGACGACAATATTTATGGTGATTGGGGGCGCGTCGCGAGCACGCTGGCATGGAGCGCGACGCGCACCACGCCGGTGTTCGAAGGCGTGCTGCGCTATGTGCTCGAGATCGGCGGTTCGCCGCACGTGGCGGAAGGGCTGGGCGAAGGCGACACCATCTACGCGGGATCCGGCGCCGATTGGGTGTTCGCAGGAGCGGGCGACGACGTGGTCGACGCCGGCGCGGGCGCAGACGTCGTTTTCGGCGGCGCGGGTGACGACGTCATCGCGGGCGGGGACGGGGATGACGTCCTTTCCGGAGACGATGGCGCCGGCAGCGCAGCCACCGGCAACGACGTCATCGACGGGGGTGATGGGAATGACTTGATTCACGGAAATGGAGGTGATGACGTCCTCATCGGCGGTAACGGCGACGACACGCTTGCAGGCAACGAAGGCGCAGATGTCCTGATCGGGGGCCCCGGCAGGGACGCCCTGATCGGCGGGGCGGGTCGCGATACGTACGTCTTCAATCGCGGTGACGGCGTAGAGGAAATCTTCGACCTCGACGATCAGTTGCGCGATGCTGCGGGCAATCCGATTGCGCCCGGCACCGATCGAAGCGTCATCGTTTTCGGCGAAGGCGTGGCGCGGAGCGATATCCGATTCCGGCCGGGGTCGCTGCTTATCGACCTGGGCCAGGGCGACTCGATCCGGCTGACGACGCTGTTCGCGGGGGATCCTGCGGCGGACGTCGCCATCGAGCGGCTCGAATTCGCCGACGGCAGCGTGATGATGCATTCGGAGATCCTCGCCCAGGGCTTCGAGATCGACGGCTCAGACGCGGCCGAAACCATCATCGGCACCGCGGTGAGCGACCGCATCGACACGCGGAAAGGCAACGATCTCGCCATCGGCAATGCGGGCGCCGACACCTATACCTTCAACCTCGGCGACGGGCGGGACACGCTGGAGGAGACGACCGGCGGGAACGTCGTGCGCTTCGGGGCGGGGATCGCGTCGGGCGATCTCCAAGTGACTTCATGGACGGGGTTCGACGGACGCGGTGCCTTCGGCGAGTTCCTGCGCGTGACCTACAGGGTCTACCCGGGCGGAGGCGGGCGCTTCGACCCGCCGCCCCCGCCGCCGGACGAGTTGTTCCTGCGCGGCGGATTGCAGGGCAACTTTGCGCGCTATGAGTTCGCCGACGGCATCGCGCTCACACACGCAGAGCTGATGCAGCGTTCGGCATCCGTGAGCATTGCGGGCACGGAGGCGGACGAGAGCATGGCGGGGTCGCATTTCGCCGATACGCTCCTGGGCGCGGGCGGGGACGACACTCTATTCGGTCAGAACGGCAACGACCAGATCTCCGGTGGCGATGGCGACGACACGCTCGATGGCGGCGCCGGGAACGACCGGCTCGCGGGCGATGAAGGCTTCGACCTGCTCTCGGGCGGCGCGGGAAGCGACCAGCTTTTCGGCGGCGAGGACGAGGACTTTCTCGACGGCGGCGAGGGCGAAGACATCCTCTTCGGCGGGGCGGACGCCGATGCGCTAAGGGGCGGCGCCGGGGCCGACATTCTGAACGGCGACGAAGGCGACGACTGGCTCGCCGGGGACGCCGGAGACGATCTGCTGCAGGGCGGAGCAGGGAACGACACCTATATCGTCGGCGCCGGCGATGGCGTCGACATCATCCGCGACGCCGCAGGCGCAAACCGCGTGCTGTTCGGTGAGGGAATCACCGCCGCGAGCCTGGTGCTCGACCAGTACATCGCGGACGACGGCACCGATTTCCTGAGCATCGCGTACACCGGTGGGACGCTCGACATCGCTGATGGCGTGCTCGGCCACGTGGCGGAATTCGAGTTTGCCGACGGCAGCATCGTGGAGTGGCCGCAATTGCTCGCCGGCGCTCCGGCGTTGGTGGTCCGCGGGAATGAAGCGGCAGAGATGCTCTACGGTTCGAACAACGCCGATGAGCTGCTCGGCGCAGGCGGCGACGATACGCTGTACGGCGGAGACGGCGACGATTTCCTCTCCGGCGGCACCGGCGCGGATGCCCTGCTCGGCGGCGCGGGCGACGATACGCTCTCGGGCAACGCGGGCGATGACTGGCTCGCGGGCGGCGCGGGCACCGACACCTACAAGCTCGGTTTCGCCGGCGGGCGCGACGTCATCCAGGAGATCGCCGGTGAATCGAGCGTCCTCGAGCTCGAGCCGGGGCTTTTTCCGGCGGACCTGTCGGCGCAGCGCAGCGGCAACGATCTTGTCCTCAGGCGCAGGGGCACCGAGGAGGGGCTCACGATCGCGGACTACTATGTCCAGCCGCACGCCTGGACCCTCAAAGACGCTCAGGGCGCGACGCAGGATCTTGCTGACTTCCTCTCCGGCGCGCCGGGCAACAGCGCGAGCCACGCCGAGCGCCTGCGCGCGCTCGCCATCGGCCAGTTCACCAAGCTGCTCGCCGACCGCGGCTACAGCCTGCGCGCCGACGGCAAGTTCCACTTCGAGACCACCGAGGCGCACTTCGCTTTCACCAAGACCGTGCACCGCGCGGCGGACTACGCCATCGGCTCGAGGACCGACGACGTTTCCGAAAACCTCGCGGCCGGCGGCAGCTATACGAGCACGCTCGCCTCCCGCACCGAGACGCAGACCGAGATCGTGGTGCGCAACGTGATTTCCGAGATCCGCTTCAACCCGCGCTCGGTGAATCGCAATCCGCAGACCACGCCCAACTTCTACCCCTCCGGGACCGGACTTAGCGGGTTCCAGCTGCCGCTGGGCAGCACCATGGTTCAGGTGAATAACGCGCAAGGTGGCGTCCAGGGTTACTGGGTATATCCGCAGGGAACCGCTCCGGCGGGCGGCGCCGAAAAAATCGGGACGCCCGGCGTCATCACGGTCATCGCGACGACGATCCGCGAGGATTATGCCGAGCACCTGCGGCTCGACGAGCTCGCGGCGGGCGACGGCGCGAACACCATCACCGTCTCGGGCAACGCGATCGTCGATGCCGGTGGCGGCGACGACCTGATCCTTGGCGCCTTTGACAATGCCTCCTGGTGGACGAGCCGCGTCGACTACGAGTCCAACCCGGGGCTGTTCGGCAACGCGCTTCGCCTGGGCCCGGAGTTCCTGTTCGGCGGCAACGGGGCGGACACCATCTACGGCGGAGTGTGGGCCGACGTCCTCGCCGGCGGCGAGGGCCACGACCGGCTCTACGGCCAGGGCGGAGCGGACGTGTACTACGTGGACGCGAACGAGGCGGGAATCGACTATCTCCAGGACGAGGGCGGCATCGCACAGATCTACGGAGGCCGGGTCGAGGGCTCGCTGTCGGAGCTGGGGAGCTTCCAGAGCTGGTACTACGAGCGCATCGGCTACGTGGACGACGGTACGGCGCCGCGGCCGGCGCTGCCGTACGCCAACGACTTCGCGGCCTGGGAACCGGCGTACGGCACGCCGCTCATCAATCCGGACGTGGTGCGCTTCGGGCCGGGAATCCGGCCGCAGGACCTGAGCTTTTCGTGGAGCGAGACGCAGTTCCTCGGCTTCCCGCACGCCGTGCTCAATATCCGCTGGTCGGCCGACAAGGGCATCGACGTCCATCTGCCCCGCGCCGACGACACGATCGGCAGCGGCATCGAGATTTTCGAATTCGACGATGGCACACGTCTCACGATGCGCGAGATGATCGCGCTCGCCCCGGCGCACGACTATCGTTACCTCGACGTTTCGCTCGGCGACGGCGATGATTCTTTCGCCGGCCGCAGCGTCGACGAGACGGTGCACGGCGGAGATGGAAACGATACGCTTTTGAGCCTCGGCGATAGCGATGCGCTGTACGGGTATTGGTCGCACCACACGCGCCCGCTCCGGTCAGGCAACGACACTTTTTATGGCGAAGCCGGCGACGACGTGCTCGATGGCGGCGACGGCCTGGATCTCTTGTATGGCGGCGCGGGCGCGGACACGCTGACCGACAGGGCCGACGGTTACCTGGCGAACGGCGCTCTTCTCGACGGCGGCGACGGCGAGGACACGTTGTTCCTGTTAGGCGGGGAAGGATTCGCTGCAGGCGGCGCAGGGAACGATTCTGTCGATCTGACCGGCACCCACGGCGCGGTTTACGCGTTCAACCGCGGCGACGGCACGGACGTGCTGAGGGTCGGCAACGTCACGACGATTTCGCTCGGGGGCGGAATTACCCCGGGCGACGTCCAGCTCTCCTCGTCGGGCGACGCGCTCATGCTCGAGCTCGGCGCGGGGGATTCGATTCTCCTGAGCGGTGCGCCGGAGAATTTCCGGCTGCAGTTCTTCGGCCCGCAGGTACGGCTGCAGGACCTCGCAGGAACCGAGCTTTCCGTGTCGTCGACAAGCGCTGTGGGCGGGCAGCTCGCCTACGACTACGCGACCTTCGGCTCGAACGCGTTCATGACCGCCGCCGAGACGCGCGCTGTGCTCGCCGGCGGCATGCTGGAGGCGAGCGCCTTCGCGCGCCGGGTGGCCGGCACCCCGGGCAACG